>JAITTA010000056.1 GCA_031287395.1 Dysgonamonadaceae bacterium
TACAATCGCGTTTGGAATGGGAATTGATAAACCGGATGTACGTTATGTCATCCATTACGATATTCCTAAAAGCCTGGAAGGATATTATCAGGAAACGGGAAGGGCCGGCCGGGATGGCGGGGAAGGAAAATGTGTCGTTTTTTATGTTAATAAAGACCTGCAGAAACTGGAAAAATTTATGCAGGGAAAACCTATTTCCGAACAGGAAATCGGCAAACAACTCCTCGAAGAAACAAAAGCATATGCCGAAACTTCAGTTTGTAGAAGGAAAGTTTTGTTGCATTATTTTGGAGAAGAATATACGGAAGATAATTGTGGAAATTGTGATAATTGTTTAAACCCTAAAAAACAAGTGGAAGCAAAGGACCTTTTAGTTACGGTATTGGAAACCGTATCTGTACTTAAAGATAAATTTAAAGCCGATCATGTGATCAATATCTTGTTAGGAAGAGAAACATCCGAGATTATTTCATATGAACATCAGGAACTGGAAATGTTCGGAACCGGAACCGATGAAGATGAAAAAACCTGGAATGCTGTGATCCGTCAGGCAATGATCGCCGGATATCTTGATAAGGATATCGAAAATTACGGCCTTTTGAAATTGACTCCGGCCGGTAGAAAATACCTCGAAAAGCCGGTTTCTTTCAAGATTACAAAAGATAATGAATTTGATGAGGATGAAAACGTAGAAGAAACTCCGGTCAGAGGAGGCGCTTCTTGCGCAGTAGATCCGGTTCTGTATTCTATTATGAAAGATTTACGGAAGAAACTCTCTAAAAGACTGGATGTCCCTCCTTATGTGATCTTCCAGGATCCTTCGCTGGAAGCTATGGCAACTACCTATCCGGTTACGATAGAAGAATTGCAGAATATTCCGGGAGTTGGAGCCGGAAAAGCAAAACGTTACGGACAAGATTTTGTAGAGTTAATCAAACGTCATGTTATCGAAAACGAAATCGAACGCCCGGAAGATCTGAGGGTACGTACCGTTGCCAATAAATCGAAACTCAAGGTGTTTATTGTTCAAAGTATCGACCGAAAGGTGGCCCTGGATGACATTGCTATGACTAAGGGGTTGGAATTCAGTGAACTGCTCGATGAGATAGAGGCCATTGTGTATTCCGGAACCAAAATCAATATCGACTATTTCTTGAGTGAGGTAATGGATGAGGAACATATTGAAGATATTTACCTGTATTTTAAAGAATCGGAAACCGACGGAATGAAAGAAGCAATCGATGAATTGGGTAATACCTATACGGAAGAAGAAATCCGTTTGGTACGGATCAAATTCATATCCGAAATGGCAAATTAATTCAAAAAAATACGTATATTTGCACGCAATAAATTTTAAACCTCCCTTGTATGTCATTTATTGCAGATAAAGTAATCATGGACGGATTGACTTTCGACGATGTATTGTTGATCCCCGCTTATTCGGAAATATTGCCTCGTGAAGTCGATTTATCGACGCGATTTTCAAGAAATATCAGATTAAATATTCCAATGGTTTCTGCGGCCATGGATACGGTCACTGAAACAAAATTAGCCATCGCCATCGCTCGTGAAGGAGGTATCGGTGTGATTCATAAAAATATGGGAATCGAAGAACAGGCTAAACAGGTTCGAGCCGTGAAACGTGCCGAAAATGGAATGATCTCTAATCCCGTCAGCATTAAAAGAGGAAAAAATGTCGGTGAAGCCTTGGCCTTGATGGGCGAATATAAAATTGGGGGAATTCCGGTTATTGACGATGAAAATCACCTCGTGGGAATCGTAACTAACCGTGATCTAAGGTTCCAACGTAATATGAACCTGCTGGTTGAGGACGTCATGACTAAAGAAAACCTGGTGACGACGCGTCAATCAACCAATCTGGAAGCCGCTGCCGAGATCCTTCAGCAATATAAAATCGAAAAACTTCCCGTCGTTGATGCCAATAATAAACTTGTGGGCCTCATTACTTATAAGGATATCACGAAAGCAAAAGATAAACCCTCTGCATGTAAAGATGATAGCGGACGACTGCGGGTGGCAGCCGGAGTGGGTGTGACAGGTGATGTTTTTGACCGGATCGACGCTCTGGTGGCGGCCGGAGTGGATGCTATCGTTATCGACACGGCACACGGACATTCCAAAGGAGTTGTAAAAACTTTGGAAGAAGTAAAGAAAAAATATTCCGGCGTCGATATCGTGGTCGGTAATATCGCCACTGCAGATGCTGCAAAAATGCTGGTGAAAGCGGGAGCCGATGCAGTAAAGGTCGGGATCGGTCCGGGTTCGATATGCACTACCCGTGTAATAGCCGGAGTTGGTGTCCCGCAACTTTCCGCTATTTACGATGTGGCTAAAGTCTTGGAAGGATCGGGTGTTCCTGTAATTGCCGACGGTGGTTTACGCTATTCGGGTGATATCGTCAAAGCCTTGGCTGCCGGTGGTTTTTCCGTTATGATGGGCTCTTTACTTGCAGGAGTTGAAGAATCTCCGGGTGAAACCATTATTTATAATGGGCGTAAATTCAAATCCTATCGGGGAATGGGCTCGCTTGAAGCAATGCAGAAAGGCTCCAAAGACCGTTATTTCCAGGATGTGGAAGATGATATTAAAAAATTGGTTCCGGAAGGAATTGCGGCCAGGGTGCCTTATAAAGGTTCTTTGTATGAAGTGATCTACCAGATGGTGGGAGGGCTTCGGGCCGGTATGGGGTACTGTGGTGCGGCCAGTATCGAGGACTTGCACCGGGCTAGATTCTCAAGAATCACCAATGCCGGTATGGCGGAAAGCCATCCGCACGATGTGTCTATTACCCAGGAAGCCCCGAACTACAGTTACAACCGGGGATGATTTTAGCTTCGTTTATGAAGCGGATTATGCATATCTTGGTGAATTTTTTTTGTGTATCTATATGAAACAATACAATATTTGAATCTTTTCTGCGTTTCTTCATTGGCGTTTTGTGTTTAAACGTAAAATTATTGATGTGGAATAATATGAAAAAGCAAGTTCTATCTTTTATTTTAATTTTATTTTCTGCCCTGCTCATTGCCCAAAATAACCAGGTAAATGATCCGGTTATTATGAATGTGAATGGAAAAGATATCAGAAAATCCGAATTTGAATATATTTATAGAAAGAATAATACGGAAGAGGCGATAGACAAAAAATCCCTGGAAGAGTATCTGGAATTGTTTAAGAATTTCAGGCTGAAAGTGACCGAAGCCGAGTCTTTGGGGTTGGATACGGTTCAGGCTTTTCGTGACGAGTTGAATGAGTATAGAACGGAACTGGTCAGATCCTATCAGTCTAATTTACTGAATGAGGATTTGATACGGAAAGAATACGACCGGATGAAAGAGATTGTGGAAATAGCTCATATCCTGGTTACTTTTGATGGGAAAGCCCTGACCGGACAAGAAGCCAAAAATCTGAGGGTGTATCCGGCGGATACTCTTGCAGCGTACAAAAAAGCACTTCAGATTCGTAAACGTCTTTTACAAAAAGACGGAGATTTTGGAAAAATTGCGACTGAAGAATCGAACGACAGGATGTCCCTGGAAGGAGATTCCCCGGGATATTTGGGTTGGTTCACTGCTTTGAGGTTGATGCCGGAGTTGGAAGATGGCTCCTATAATACTCCGGTCGGTCAGATAAGCATGCCTGTCCGTTCTCAGTATGGCTATCATCTGATAAAAGTGCTTCAACGTCAACCGGATCCCGGCCAGGTAAGGGTTTCGCATATTCTTGTCGAATGTCCTGCAGATGCAGATACGGTCCGTGTTAGCGATGCGGAAAAAAGAATTGATGATCTATATAAAGAAGTGCTCAAAGGTGAAGATTTTGGAGAATTGGCTAAGAAATATTCCGATGATAAAGCCTCCGGTTCCGGAGGTGGCGATTTGCCCTGGTTCGGATATGGCCGGATGGTAAAAGAATTTGAGACTGTTGCTTTCGGATTGTCTGAAACAGGAACGGTGGCCCCTCCTGTTCGTACTAAATTCGGATTTCATATTATTAAGTTGCTTGAAAAGAGACCAATAGCTCCGATAGAAGAGGTGAGGCCGGAAATTATTGATGTGTTGAAACGAAACGGTAGTCATGTCGAATTGGTCGAACCTCGGATGGAAAAAATGAAACAGGAAAACGGCTTTTCATTGAATGATAAAATTTTTAATGAATTGAAACAGACTGCAAATACATTGTATCCCCTGAGTCCTGAATTCTTATCCGAATTTGAAAATAATCAAAATACACTGTTCCTTACAGGAGCTACAGCCTATACGGTTTCCCAGTTTATCCGGTTTATCCGGGAAAATGATGCTCCGCAAATAGTTCTTTCTACTGATTTGTTGCATGAAAGGTTGCAGGGATTTGAATTGGATTGCCTCACGGAAGAAGGGAATCGCCAATTGGAGATAAAATATCCGGAATTTAAGAATCTGATGCAGGAATACCGTGACGGAATATTGTTGTATAATATCATGAACAGTGAAGTCTGGGAAAAAGCAAATCAGGATTCGGAAGGGCTTAAAGTATTCTTTGAACAGAACAAGACTGATTATTCCTGGGATCAACCTCATTATAAGGGTTATGTTGTGCTTTGTA
>JAITTA010000096.1 GCA_031287395.1 Dysgonamonadaceae bacterium
ACATCCGTACCGGCTTGCATTTTTTCGATCACATGCTCGACCAGATAGGAAAACATTCCGGAACAGACCTGACAATCCATGTGAAAGGCGATCTGGAAGTGGACGAACACCATACCGTCGAAGATACCGGGATCGCGCTTGGAGAGGCTTTATATCAGGCCTTGGGCGACAAAAGAGGCATAGAACGTTATGGCTTTTGTTTGCCTATGGACGATTGCCTCTGCAACGTAGCTCTCGATTTCGGCGGACGCCCCTGGTTAGTCTGGAACGCCCGGTTCTTCCGGGAAAAAATAGGAGACGTACCAACCGAAATGTTTATGCATTTTTTCAAATCCCTGAGCGATTCTGCAAAAATGAATCTGAATATCCATGCAGAAGGAGAAAACGAACACCATAAAATCGAAGGAATATTCAAGGCTTTTGCACGTGCCGTCAGAATGGCGATTAAAAGAGATATTTTTCATTATAATTTACCATCCACAAAAGGAGCACTATGAAGAGTAAATGGCTTTTTATACCGGTTTTAATGATCCTCTTCTTATCTGCCTGCGATAAACTACTTGTGAACGGATTAGAAGGAATCGACGCCGATCTCCAGGGAAAATGGCAGGAAAAAACCGAAAATACTGTTTACTACAACTTCCAGAACAATCTTTTCGAATATCAGAAATACATCCGTAAAGACAGCATATTGAGTGTTTACGGTTACTATACCCTGATAGGAGATACGGCAATATACCTCGAATTATTACCCAGGCACACCCAAATAAACATGAAAGATGCCGTTTATCCTCTGGACTTTCTTGGTTGGGATACTATTCCCGGAAATCAGGCGACCGACACTTTAACTCAACAATTCAACCTGAAACTGATTGCAAATAAAGACTTGAAATTATCGAATGGTTCAAAAAAATACAATTTTCGAAAATTTTGAATTTGTCAATCGCATTACTTTATGTATAGTTATTTATTTTTGCCACATAATTCCATAAAGATTCTGTTGAGTGCATGGATAGCAGTGAAAAAAAGCAGATTACATTTCATTTTTCATTCCATAGACTTGGAAATCTTGTGTTTTTAATGTATATTTGTACCCTTGAAAGCGAATATTCATATTAAAAAGGGTAAATATTATGAAATCAAAAATCTGGTTATTTGGGATAGCTCTGGCACTTTTATTCTCATTAGGAGCCTGTAAATCGAAAGAAAGCGCTTACAAAGCAGCCTACGAAAAGGCAAAAGAAAAAGAACTGGAAGAAGAAAAGTCCGTAAGCGAAGTGACTCCGGTTTCCAAACCTGCTGTAACAACTTCCAATGGATCTTCTTACAATTCAGTTACGGTACAAAAAGAAAAAGTGACTGCCATCGACGGAGCCGGTCTGAAACAATACAGTGTAGTTATCGGAAGTTTTATGAATAAAACAAATGCAACTTCTTTGAAAGAACGTATGCAAAATCAAGGTTACAAAGTGATTATCGCTCAAAACGAAAAACAAATGTACCGTGTGATTGTAGCTACTTTCGACAACAAAGCGGATGCTGCCAAGGAACGCGATGTTATCAAAGCAAAATACAGTCCCGAGTTTTCGGACTCATGGCTGCTTGAACAGCAATATTAATCTTTCAAATAATTTTTTTTATAATTTAACGGGGTCATTCCGTAAATAGAAAATAAATCCAACTAATTCATTGTGAGTTAGGGGGATTTATTTTTTATTTGATCAATGGTCCTGTACAAAAGGTATAAACCCATTTGTATTTCAATATATCTGATTCTGTTTCATCCGTAACATTTACGACGGCAACAAAATGAAAGTGCAACTTTTGAGATAAATCACTCCAATTCTCCGGTTGAGGGAGGTAATTTTTTTTTGGCTTTAACTCCTAATTCTATTAATTTTTCTGCTTGTCCGATCAGGTTTCCACGGCCTTCTTTTAACTGACTGAAAGCTTCGTCATAACTTTTTTGGGCACGTTCAAGATTCATCCCCAGACTACTCATATTCTCGACAAAACCGACAAATTTATCATACAAAGCAGCGCCTCGTTCTGCAATCTGCTGGGCATTCTGGGTTTGATATTCCCGCTTCCATAAATCGACGATCAGTTTGAGGGATGCAATCAGATTGGTCGGACTTATCAACAAGATGCGTTTATTGTAGGCATAATGCCATAACTCCTGATCACATTGTATGGCCAGCATATAGGCCGGCTCATTCGGGACAAACATCATTACAAAATCGAGACTTGGGGCAAAATCCTGATAATTTTTACGGCTCAATTCGTCAATGTGCCGGCGGACAGATCGTAAATGTTCGCCCAAAGCAGCTTTTTGTTCATCGGCATTGTCGGTGCTCATATAGCGGGAATAAGCTGTAAGAGACACCTT
The DNA here is from genome assembly GCA_031287395.1 of Dysgonamonadaceae bacterium. Taxonomy (GTDB): domain Bacteria; phylum Bacteroidota; class Bacteroidia; order Bacteroidales; family Azobacteroidaceae; genus BNXB01. The sequence continues at coordinate 2,390 of JAITTA010000096.1, forward strand.
GGAATCAATTATCACTTTGCGGTTGTCCGGATAATTGACAATTACATCCGGTTGCATCCGGTTTCCTTCCTCATTTTTGAAATAGTTCCAATCTTCATCTTTCAGATATTCATTAACAAAATATTCCCGATCCTTCACCAAGCCTGATTTCTCAAGGATATTTTCCAATATCATTTGTCCCCAATCGCCCTGGGTCTTGGAACTACCTTTCAACGCATTGGTAAGATTATTCGCTTCTTCACTGATTTTCCGATTCAGTTGCACGAGTTTTTCCACCTCTTTTCCCAAAGAAAAACGTTCCTTAGCCTCGGTATTATAGACTTCTTCCACCTTCTTTCTGAATCCTTCGAGATTTTCACCCAGCGGTTTCAAAATGATATCGAGATTTTCTTTATTGATTTGTGTAAATTTCCGGGATTTTTCCTCCAAAATTCTAGAAGCCATATGTTCGAATTCCAGATTGAGTTGTTTACGAACGTTTTCTACCTCCGTTTTCTGATTTTCAAGCCGTTCATTTAAATACACGTTATTTGCCGATAATTCCGCCGATTTTTTATTCAGGTCATTGAAAAATTCTGTTTGTTGCCGGAGTTCGGCTTTCAATTGGGAGAGTTCATCCAGCAAAGAATTGTTCTTTTGAATTTCCACATTCAATGCAATACTCGACCGGTTAAACTTTTCGGTTTGTTCATCAAACAGATTTTTCGGAACTGTTTTGGATTTTGTAATAGAAAATACAACCAACCACGTGATTACTACGCCTATTAATAAACCGAGAAAAAGAAAAATGACATTCATGATTACATTTTACGTTTTACGTTATACGTTTTAGTCGTGCGTAAGCCAAAACGTAAAACGTATAACGTAGAAACTTTCTTAAATTTATTTTTTCTGTTTCTTTTCCACAGGAGCTACCGGTCCGGCAGGATGATCTGTATTTGTCTCCTGTTTTTCGACAATTTCCTCCGGATTTCCATTTTCTATTTTGTTTTCTTTATTTGTACGCTTTGGAAACATAGGAAATGTTATTGGGAACGGTTGAGTGCTCCCTCTTGGCACATATGTCAGCCTTTCTATGGATG
>JAITTA010000097.1 GCA_031287395.1 Dysgonamonadaceae bacterium
GAATCAGGCAGGAAATGTAACACTATTCTCTTTTGACAAAGGACAAGGACTGAGCGAACATACTGCACCTTTCATACTTAGTATGAAATTCAAGTTCAAAATCATTTATCAACCGATAAATATCACGTACTCTGCATAAGGGCTCTTTCGTTTCCATATTCATATTCCTATTGGTTTTGTTTATTTGTTTAGAAGAACTTTATCAATAGCTTCCTTTAGTTGCGCTTTGGGCAGAGCACCTTGCGTCATCTGGGGTTGTCCGCCCATCGGAACAAAGAGTAATGTAAGAATAGAACGGATGCCAAATGCAGCAGCCAACTCCTGTTCTTTTTCAGTGTCGATCTTGTAAATATAGATACTGTCGCCATACTCGGCAGCCAGTTCTTCAAGTATGGGGGCAATTCATCTTACAAAGGTGCGATTATAAAACGGATTGTCGATAGTTTTGACTTTTTGTTCATTTGAGAAAAAAATCATAAATTTGTTGCTTGTACTTTCAAAAAAATATGATTTTTATTTATTCTTCTTTTCTGAATTCCAGGTTGGAATATGTTGCAGAACATTTGTTCAAAAATATTCTGGGGGTAGATTTTATTTTGAGTGATGATAAAAAAGTATTTCTGGATTATCCGGGTCCCGGTATTAATTATTCCACTGAAAATTTAAATCATGGGATTCATATTTTTCCTCATGGACTCTTGGAAGAAACAGGTTTGAATTTTTATTTAAATACTAATAAGTATTCATGGGAAGGCCTTTTTTGTTTTTTTGCTGCGGAGAAAGGAAATGTTCCTTTCGATATTTTTTCAGCATCGTTTTATTTGTTGGCTTCGTATGAAGAATATGGAGTTGCCGAGTCTGATTTGCACGGACGTTTTCCTCCTGAAGAATCGATGGCTTATAAAAATGGATTTCTGGATATTCCGATAATAGACCGTTGGGCTTATAAACTCAAGGATTTACTGATTGAGACTTTTGGAGAGGAGCAATCCTATCATTTACGTTCCTATCGGTTTGTGAGTACATTTGATATTGATTATCCTTATTTATATCGTAATAAGGGCTTGTTGAAAAATACGGCAGGGATACTCCGGGATCTATCGAAAGGAAAATTCACGGAAATAACCGGACGTCTGAAAGTTCTTTTGCATTTGGAGGAAGATCCATACATGAAGGCGCTTCGTTGGCTTGATGACTTTCATCAGAAACACGGAAAGAATTATTATCTTTTTTCTTTGATTTCCGGATATGGGAAATATGGTAGGAAGACCATTTATCCGCAAAGAAAATATTACCGGTATCTGAGGTCTCTTGAACAAGTGGAAATAGGTTTACATGCTTCATACGATAGTTTTCTTGATAAAAAAAGAACGGGTAAGGAAAAACGGAAACTGGAAAAAAGGTTAGGGAAAAAGATTTATCTGAATCGCCGGCATTATCTGAGGGTCCGGTTGCCTGAAACCTACCGGATCCTGAATGAGTTGGAATTCAGGGAAGATTTTTCTTTTGCGTATGCAAAATTTCCGGGATTCCGTTCCGGAACGGCAGTGCCTTATTTTTTTTATGATTTGGACCGGGATATCCGTACCGGATTACTTATCCGGCCCACTGTTGTCATGGATTCCTGCCTGATGACCCATCAAGGGCTTAAACCGGAAGATTCGTTGTCGAAGTTGAAACAATTGGCTGACGAATGTAAAAAGTCGGGCGGCGATTTTGTGATGTTATGGCATAATAATCATCTGACGGGCAACCGGGAAAAAAATCCATGGGTGAATGTATTTATTCAATCATTTGAATATGCATTCTCGTTAGAAAATGGTAACTTTGGCGTCAGAAAAAAATAAAATAAACTTAACTTGTTTAATGAAAGTACATAATTTGTCGGATACCAATAGTATTTTGAATCATTTTATCGCGGAAATCCGGGATGTGAATGTCCATTCCGACAGTCTTCGTTTCCGTAAAAATATCGAGAGAATAGGTGAAATTCTTTCTTATGAAATCAGCAAAACGCTGGATTATTCGGTTCATCAGGTGAAAACTCCATTGGGAGTGGCAGATGTGTCTCTTTATTCTGAAAAAGTGGTGTTGGCGCCGGTTCTGCGTGCGGGCTTACCTTTACATCAGGGTTTTCTGCAGTTTTTTGATAAGGCTGAAAATGCATTTGTTTCTGCTTCAAGACAATACAATGTCGATCATACCCGTTTTGATATTGTAGTGGAATATTTATCAGCCCCGGATATAGGAGGAAAAACACTGATTATTATCGATCCTATGCTGGCTACCGGCTCTTCTCTGGATTTGGCATATAAGACCCTTCTGAAAAGAGGGGAACCGGCTAAAATCCATATTGCATGCGCCATAGCAAGCCTTCCGGGAGTCAATGAGATTAAAAAGATATTTCCAAAAGATAAGACAACCCTTTGGGTGGGAGCCGTTGACTCGGGTTTGAATGAACATGCCTATATTGTTCCCGGCTTGGGAGATGCCGGTGATTTGGCTTACGGAAATAAGTTGTAAGTTGTCGGTTTTAAGTGGGTTTATTGCGTGGTAAAACTAACGATTTATGACCTAAAATTTTAAAATATGAGTGATTTCAATATACGAGACCAACAGATTTCGGATAAGGAGCGGGAATTTGAAAATGTCCTGCGTCCGTTATCGTTCAGGAGTTTCAGCGGTCAGGAGAAGGTCGTTGAGAATTTGAAGGTATTCGTTATGGCTGCCCGCATGCGTTTGGAGGCTCTTGATCATGTATTATTGCACGGACCTCCCGGACTTGGAAAAACGACTTTGTCGAACATCATTGCCAATGAGTTGGGTGTAGGGTTCAAGGTGACTTCCGGTCCCGTACTTGATAAACCCGGTGATTTGGCCGGAGTGTTGACTTCCCTGGAGAAAAATGATGTTCTTTTTATCGATGAAATACACCGGTTAAGTCCTGTGGTGGAAGAATACCTTTATTCCGCCATGGAGGATTACCGGATTGATATCCTGATAGATAAGGGACCCAGCGCCCGTTCCATCCAAATCGAACTGGAGCCGTTTACCCTGGTTGGGGCAACGACCCGCAGCGGATTGCTTACTTCTCCTTTACGGGCTCGCTTCGGCATTAATCTGCACCTTGAATATTACGATATCGAAACCTTGACGGCGATTGTCAAGCGTTCGTCCGGTATTCTGAACGTGGAATGCAGCGACAGCGCCGCTGTTGAAATTGCATCCAGAAGTCGCGGCACTCCCCGTATCTGTAATGCTTTGTTGCGCCGTGTGCGTGATTTCGCACAGGTAAAAGGAACCGGAAAAATCGATAAAGAGATTGCCTGTTTTGCTTTGGAGTCTTTGAACATCGATAAATATGGGTTGGACGAAATAGACAACAAGATATTGTGTACCATCATTGATAAATTCAACGGGGGACCGGTTGGTATCACTACGATTGCAACGGCTTTAGGAGAAGATTCCGGTACGATCGAAGAAGTTTATGAACCTTTTCTGATCAAGGAAGGATTTTTGAAACGCACTCCCAGAGGACGGGAGGTTACGCCTTTGGCTTATCAGCATTTGGGACGAACACGAACCGGACAACAGGGATATTTATGGGGGGATTGAAATCATTGGCGAAAGATACCGTCCTGTACGGTGTAAGCAGTATATTAGGTAGGATACTTAACTGGTTGTTGACGCCTCTTTTTATATCTATTCTGGCTACCAAAGCGGAATATGGAATTGTTACAAACCTTTATTCCTATGTAGCCATCATTATGGTGATCCTTACTTTCGGAATGGAAACAGGTTTGTTCCGGTTTGCAAATCAGAAAGACAAATACAATCCTGCAACGGTCTATTCCACGACTCTTATATCTGTCGGAACGGTAGTTTTATTGTTCTTTATTCTCGTCACTATTTTTATTCGGCCTGTAACCGATTGGATTGGAGAGGGAGAAATACGGGTGGCTTATGTTCGTATGATGTTGTGGATTTTGTGTCTGGATGCTTTCGGTTGTATTCCTTTTGCTTATCTCCGATTGAAGCAACGGCCTTTGAAATTTGCAGCATTAAAGATGTTGCAAATAATATTAAATATAGTATTTTGTTTGTTTTTTTTAGTCGTTTGCCCGTATATTTATAAGAATTTTCCCGAATGGATCGATTGGTTTTATGAATCCGATTATCAAGTCGGCTATATTTTTATATCTAATTTATTGGCAACATTTATCCAAACCTGTTTCCTTTTGTCTGAACTGGCAGGATTCAAATACCGCTTGGATATTGCTTTGCTGAAAAAAATGCTTCGGTATTCTTTGCCCTTGTTAGTGCTTGGAGTTGCCGGGATGATGAACCAGACGATCGATAAAATTATTTTCCCTAAAATGTATAGCGGTCTAAGCGACGGTTTTAGTGAATTAGGGGAATATGGGGCCTGTTTTAAGCTGGCCATCATTATGGTGATGTTTACGCAGGCATTTCGTTATGCTTTTGAACCTTTTATTTTTTCAAGGAACAATAAAGCCGGTCATCGTCAATCGTATGCCGATGCGACGAAGTATTTCATTATTTTGGGTTTGTTGGTTTTCCTTTGTGTTTCTTTTTATTTGGATATACTGAAATATTTTATTCCAAATCGTAATTATTGGGATGGTTTGAAGATTGTTCCTATTGTATTGATGGGAGAATTGTTTTTTGGAATATATTTTAATCTTTCGCTTTGGTATAAGCTGACCGATCAGACCCGTTGGGGAGCTATACTATCCATTTTGGGATGTGCGATCATTGTTCTGATCAATGTGTTATTTATTCCGCATTATGGATATATGGCTTGTGCCTGGGCTTCTTTTATCGGGAATCTGGCGATTATGTCTGTTTCTTATTTCATGGGGCAGAAAAAATATCCGATTCCTTACGACTTGAAATCCGTTGGATTGTATTTCGCTCTGGCTTTGATTTTATATTCGGCAGCAATCCTTCTACCTGTGGAAAATCAATATTTACGTTGGCTGTATCGTGCATTTCTGATCTGCATTTATCTGGTTGTGCTTATAAAGAGGGATCTGCCTCTAAAAGAGATTCCTTATTTGAATAAAATACTTAGAAGGTAATGAGGGACACATAAAAACTTTTCATTACCTTTGCCTCCTTAAAAAAATGAAGAACATAATGAAAAAAATTTCCTGTTTAATTCCGGGTCTTTTACTGACGATCTCTCTTTTTGCCGATGAAGGACTGTGGATGTTGAACAATCTGAAGCAAAATAATTGGACGCGGATGCGTGAACTTGGCCTTACAATGCCCGATCGGCAATTATATAATCCCGAAGGAGGCTCTTTAAAAGATGCGGTTGTTCATTTTGACGGAGGATGTACGGGAATAACCGTTTCCGATCTTGGGCTTATTTTTACCAACCATCATTGCGGATATAGCGCAATCCAGTCGCAAAGTACAGTAGAGCACGATTATCTGAAAGATGGTTTTGTGGCCCGGACTCAGAGAGAGGAAATTCCCATTCCGGATATGTATGTTCGTTATTTAATTAAAACAGAGGATGTTACGTTTAAAGTTCTTTCTCAGTTAGAGGGAATTAAGGACGAAACTGAACGATTGAAACAGATCGGTAAAATATGTTCGGCTATTGAAGATTCTCTTTCCGATAAAAGTAAATTCATCGAAGCGGAGGTCTCTTCCTATTTTGCAAATAATTCCTATCTGCTGAATGTTTATGAAGTATTCAGTGATATCCGGTTGGTTTTTGCGCCGCCTTCTTCGGTCGGTAAATTCGGAGGAGATACCGATAATTGGATGTGGCCGCGCCATACGGGTGATTTCAGTATCTTTCGTGTTTATGCCAATGCGGAGAATAAGGCTGCGGAGCATAGAGACTCCAATGTGCCGTATAAACCTAAATACGTGGCTCCGGTTTCTCTGAAAGGATATGAAGCCAACGATTATTGCATGACTATTGGTTATCCGGGCCGTACTAGTCGTTATCTTTCCTCCTGGGGTATAAAACAGCGTGTAAACAGCAATAATGTACCTCGTATCGAAGTCCGGGGCATCAAACAGGATATCTGGAAAGAAGCCATGTTGGCAAGCGATGAGGTTCGTATCAAATATTCGTCAAAATATGCCGGAAGTTCAAATTATTGGAAAAATTCAATTGGAATGAACCGGGGTGTCGAACGTTTGCATGTCATTGAACGGAAACAGGCTTTGGAGCAACAATTTATTGATTGGATAAATCAGGATCCGGAACGCAAAGATTTCTATGGAGAGGCTTTGGAGTTGATAAAAACCGGTTATGAATCAACTGATGAAATTCAGAAAAATATGGTTTATCTTGTTGAAACTTTACTGACAGGGACTGAGTTGACTTATCTGGCGTCTCTGGTTATGACATTTGATATGACTAAATCCAAGGAAGAAATGAATCAAGAATTCAATGAGGTCATATTACCGGCTTACAAAGATTATGATCCGGCATTAGACCGGAATGTATTTGCAGCAATGTTGAAAATATTGAAAAAACGTCTTCCGGAAAACAAATTACCGTCTATTTACAAAGAAATAGATAAGAAATATAAAGGGGATTGTGATAAATATGCAGCTCATGTATTCGAAAAATCGGTGATCCCTTACACGGAAAAATTGAAACAAATGATCCTGAACCCCAAGAATGTCAAAAAGATGGATAAAGATCCTGCTTATGTATTTGTAAAATCGGTCCGGGACGTATTGACTACCTGTCGTGCAGAAGTTGCAACTTATCGTTATGATATTCTGAAAGGGGAGCGTCTGTTCTTTGCCGGTTTACAACAAATGATGCCCGGCAGGGATTTTGCTTCGGATGCAAATTCAACCATGCGTTTGAGTTATGGAAGTATTGGAGGATATGTTCCTTACAACGGGGCATGGTATGATTATTATACAACGACTGCCGGTGTTTTTGAAAAATACCGGAAAGATGATCCGGAATTTGATGTACAACAGGAAATCCTGGATTTGCTTGGTAATAAAGATTTCGGAGTTTACGGTAATAGGAATAACGACATGAATTTGTGCTTTTTGTCAAATAATGATATTACGGGAGGAAATTCGGGGAGCCCGATGTTTAATGGAAATGGAGAGGTGATCGGTCTGGCTTTCGACGGTAATTGGGAAGCTATGAGCGGAGACATCGTGTTTGAACCGGAACTTCAAAGAACCATTGGTGTGGACATCCGTTATGTGATGTATATGATTGATAAATGGGGAAAATGCGGCCGGTTGCTGGAAGAAATCAAAACAAAATAATAATGCAGGGTTCGGAGTTTTGAACCTGTACTTATATGATATAGAATCCCTGCGAAAGAAAGCAATGAAACACCAAAAGAAAAAATCGACTTTTTGGAAAAAGATGCGCTTCAAATACAAGCTCTCTTTTCTGAATGAAAACACCCTCGAAGAGGTTTTTTCATTCCGTGTTTCCAGGCTTTCGGCTTTCTGGACGGCAGTTGCATTTGCTTCGATATTGATACTTTTAACGTCGGTGGTCATTATTACTACTCCAATCAGAAATTATCTTCCCGGATACCTGCCTGCGGAAGTGAGGCAAAAAATTATTGATAATGCTTTGAAAGCAGATTCCCTGGAACAATTATTGGCAGTACAAACCGTTTATCTGAATAATATCGGAGGAATATTACGGGGAGATCTGACGATTGATTCCGTGAGGCCGGTCGATTCTCTGAAAAACGGGAACATTCCGGAACTCGGTAAATCGAAAGAGACTGCTGCATTTATTGAACGGTTTGAAGAGGACGAGAAGTATAATCTGAGTTCGCTCTCATCTTCCGCTTCAATACCTGATAATATTATTTTCTACCGGCCGGTGAATGGAATCGTTTCCTCACATTTTAGTCAAAAAGATAAACATTACGGGACCGATATTGCATCCGATTCAAAAGAAAGTATTCTGGCTACAATGAGAGGGAGTGTTATATTTACCGGCTTTGATGCAAATGCCGGGTATGTGATGCAAATACAACATCAGAACGGGTTTATATCTATATACAAGCATTGTGCATTGTTATTGAAAAATGTAGGAGATGAAGTCAGTGCCGGAGAGGTGATCGCATTGGTTGGAAATACAGGCCAACTGACTACCGGACCACATTTGCATTTTGAGTTGTGGTACAGGGGAACTCCGGTGGACCCGGAAGAATTTATTACATTCTGAATGAAACGACAAATAGCTATTTTAGGTTCTACCGGTTCCATTGGAACGCAGGCGCTGGATGTGATCCGGGAGCATCCGGACAGATTTGAAGTTTATGCGCTTACCGCTAACAACCAGGTCGATTTATTGATCAGACAGGCCCGTGAATTCCTGCCGGAAATGGTTGTTATTGCCAATGAACAAAAATATGAATACCTGAAGGAATCGTTGAGCGATCTTCCTGTCAAGGTATGGGCCGGAACTGATGCCATTGCCCAGGTTGTACAGGCAGAACCGGTCGATATTGTCCTGACGGCCATGGTCGGATATTCCGGATTGAGACCTACTATTGAAGCGATTCGGGCCGGGAAAATGATTGCGTTGGCAAATAAGGAAACCTTGGTCGTTGCAGGAGAATTGATTACTCAACTGGCCCTGGAATATAAAACCCCGATTCTTCCGGTCGATTCCGAACATTCTGCAATTTTTCAATGCCTTGTAGGTGAGGGTGATAACTCGGTTGAAAAGATTATTCTGACGGCTTCTGGAGGACCCTTCCGTAAGTACAGCCTGAAAGAATTGGAGTCAGTGACTAAAGAACAGGCATTGAAACACCCGAACTGGAACATGGGCGCCAAGGTGACAATTGACTCTGCCTCTTTGATGAATAAAGGTTTTGAAATGATTGAAGCGAAATGGTTGTTCGATGTTGCACCGGAACAGATACAAGTATTGGTGCATCCTCAATCAATCATTCATTCGATGGTTCAATTTTCCGATTCTTCCGTCAAGGCTCAATTGGGGATGCCGGACATGCATCTTCCGATTCAATATGCTCTGGCATATCCCGATAGATTGAATGCATCGTTTGAACGTCTTGACTTTACAAAATATACATCGTTGACATTTGAGGAACCCGACAGAAGTAAATTCAGAAATCTTGGTTTTGCTTTTGAAGCGATTCGTCAAGGAGGAAACAGGCCTTGCGTTCTGAATGCTGCCAATGAAATCGTAGTTGCTGCATTCTTACAGGATAAAATAGGATTTTTACAAATGAGTGATGTCATTGAACTGACAATGGAAAAGGTTTCTTTTGTTGCATCACCGGAATATGAAGATTATGTACAAACCGATGCGGAAGCGAGAGCTACCGCATTCTCAATTCTTAATTTAAAAAGATGGAAACAGTTTTAATAAAAGCATTACAGTTAGTTTTAAGTTTATCAATCCTTGTTATTGTCCATGAGTTTGGGCACTTTATTTTTGCAAAGGTATTTAAAGTCCGGGTTGAAAAATTTTATTTGTTTTTCAATCCCTGGTTTACTCCCTTCAAATACAAACCTAAAAACAGTGAGACGGAATACGGCATCGGTTGGTTGCCTTTGGGTGGGTATGTAAAACTTTCGGGAATGATGGACGAAAGTATGGATAAGGATCAACTGAGCCAACCCGAACAACCTTGGGAATTCCGTTCCAAACCTTCCTGGAAACGTCTTTTAATTATGGTTGGAGGCGTTTTGATGAATTTTATTCTGGCATTTTTTATTTATGCCATGATTTTATTTCATTGGGGAGATGAATACATCCCTTTCCGGAATTATACCATGGGGTTTGCTTATAATGAGAAAGCGAAGAATGCAGGGTTTCAGGACGGTGATGTTCCTTTGGAAGCAGATGGAGTGAAGTTGGAATCCATAGAAATAAAAACTCTGATGCATTTGGCGGAAGCCAAACAAGTGACCGTACTCCGTAACGGCCGGGAAGCTGTTGTGAATTTACCGGAAGGATTTCATAAAGTCCTTTTGGATGAAGAAAGTCTGTTTATTAAGCCCCGTATTCCGTTTGTTGTTCAGGCAGTTTCCAATGGAACTCCGGCAAAAAAAGCCGGATTGGAACCCAATGATAGTCTTGTAGGTATAGGAGAACGGACGGATATGTCGTTTGATGACTTATCCCAGGCTTTCGGAGAGAAT
>JAITTA010000139.1 GCA_031287395.1 Dysgonamonadaceae bacterium
TATTGTATTGGGGTGACTTTTTTGTTCTTATTTTCAGGTAAAATATACGGATGGACTTGGAATGATTCAACATTATTTACCCCGCAACAATTACGTGAGGATGCGGATTTCTTTTTTGAGACCTTGCAGCAAAAACATCCCGATGTTTACTACTATTGCGGAATGGAAGAATTTGAAAGAAAAAAACACCAAGTTTATGAAAAATTAGATGTATCAATGACAGGCATACGTTTTTTGGAATTAATGAATACCATGAATTCTTGTTTGGATAATCATACGAGGTTACTTTCTATAATAGCTTATTATGGAGACAAGTTTGTCGAAGCTATTGCAGGGAACAATGAGTTAGTATTTGTGCCTGAAGATATTCGGGATGGAAAACTTTATTACACAATTTCCGGTAAAAAAGTTTCTGTGGTCTCCATTAACGGTATTAATGTACAATTAATATTGTCTGTTCTCAATGAATGGGAGTGGATTCAACCCCTCAAGAGAAAGTCATACAATATGTGGAGATACTTTACAATTTGTTTACACTCTTATTTTGATGTACATTCTCCTTTTGAGATTGAATATGAAGAAAACCGGCAATCGTTTCAAGTAGAAATAGAGGGTGTTTCGATTATGGACGAAATAAACAGAGGTAAAAAAAGTACGGAATATTATGACCAGCATTCATCTGTTTATTATCAGGTTTATCCTCAATCTTCAATGGCCATTTTGTATCTTCATAGTTTCCTAATGGAAGAATTGAATAAATCGGAATTTACCAGGAAAATGGAAGAATTGTCAAACCAATTGCGTCAACATAGAATTCAACATTTATTTGTCGACGTTAGTAAAAATAGTGGTGGACACTTTGAGGAAGTTTGCCGTTTCTTTGACTATTTAAGCCATGATACAATTTATCTGAATTACTCAAAAATAGAAAGAGAGTCGCCGTCTGTCACTAAGTATATTCCGTACAGTAAGACATTGGTTCGGTTACCCGAAAAAAACAATCTGCTTTTCTCGGGTGATTTATTTGTTTTGCAAAGCATGACCACTGCTTCTGCTGCCGATGATTTTTGTCGAATTGTGGCTCAAAACAGTCTGGGTGTATTGATTGGACAGGATACTGGGACTCATACTCGAGGTTTCAGCAGTATTTGGAGTTTTGAATTACCGCATACCAAATTACCGTTTCAGGTGGCTTCTGCATTTTGGGATTTTTCCCGTGATTTTAATACGGAAACGCTTACACCGGACATGTATTGGGATACAAATTTTAGGGAAGAATTTTCCGAAGAAGAACTGCAATCCATTGTAAAACAATGGGAAGAACAGAAAAAGAATTAACTTTTTATATGGATTGAAATTTTTCGAAATAACTATAAATTACAACATGAAACGAATCTGTCTTTATTGTATTGAGGTGACTTTTTTACTCTTGCTTTCAGGTAAATCATACGGGTGGACGTGGAATGACTCAATATTATTTACTCCGCAACAATTGCGTGAGGATGCGGATTTCTTTTTTGAGAATTTACAGCGAAATCATCCCTATATCTATTATTATTGCGGAATGGAAGAGTTTGAGCGAAAAAAATACCTGATATACGAGAAATTGAACGTATCAATGACCGGCATACGGTTTCTGGAATTGATGAATACCATGAATCCCTGTTTGGATACTCATACGAGATTACCTCGCATAGCCGATTATTATATGGAGAAGATGGTTCAAGCAGTTTACACGAACAATGAACTCTTGTTTCCGGCGGAGGATTTCCGTAATGGGAAACCGTATTGCAAAGTGAATGATCTGGACGTTCCTGTACAATCCATTAATGGCGTGGAGGTGCAGTCGATGTTGGCTCTCCTTGACGAATGGGACGGGATCCAACCTGTTAAAATGAAGGAGCATAATATACCCAATGACTTTATAGCTTGTTTATATTCTTATTTTGATATTCATCCGCCTTTTGAGATCGAATATGAAGAAAACGGACAATCGTTTCGGACGGAAGTAAAGGGCATTTCGATTGTCGAAGAAATAGAAAGAGCTAAAAAAAGAAAGGAATATCGTGACCAACATTCATCCGTCTATTATCAGGTTTATCCGCAATCATCAACAGCTATTTTGTATCTTCGCAGTTTTGTTGAGGAAGAATTGAACAAATCGGAATATATCAGGAAAATGGATGAATTGGCAAAAAAATTGCGTCAACACAAAATTCGGAATTTATTTGTCGATGTCAGTAAAAATGGGGGAGGAGATTCCGAATACGCTTGTCGTTTCTTTGATTATTTGAACCATGATACAATTTGTCTGAATTATTCAATGATAAAAAGAGAATCGTCGTCTATTACCAAATACGCCCCTTATAATAGGACGATACTTCGCCTGCCGCAGGAAAATAAGCAACTTTTTTCCGGTAATTTATTTGTTTTACAAAGTATGTTTACTTTCTCCGCTGCCGATTATTTTTGCCGGGTTATAGCTCAAAATAAGCTGGGTGCATTGATTGGGCAGGAAACGGGGACTTTTACGCTGGAAATGACTGATGTTCGGTGTTTTGAATTACCGCATACCGGGTTTCCGTTTTGCGTGGCTTCGTCGTTTTGGGATTTTTCCCGCGATTTTAATACGGAAACGCTCGCTCCGGATATGTATTGGAAGACGAATTTTCAAGACGAATTTTCCGAAGAAGAACTGCAGGCCATTGTAAAACAATGGGAAAAACAAAAAGAACAAAAGAACAAAAGAACTAACTTCCGAAATATCTCCGGAAAATTTTATTATCGAAACGTACGAAAATAAAATGAGGAAGTAATTATGTCGTTCCCGTTCTATCATCAGCACGATGCGATGGATTGTGGACCCTCTTGCTTGCGAATGATTGCGAAATATTACGGAAAAGCCTACTCGTTGGAGCGGTTCCGGGAATTGACGGCAACCAATCGCAACGGTGTTACTATGCTGGGAATAAGCGATGCCGCGGAAGATATCGGATTCCGCACCACCGGTTTCCGGATCGGATTCGAAAAACTGGTGCAAAAGGTAGTCCTTCCCTGTATTGTACATTGGCGTCACGATCATTTTATTGTTATTTATAAGATAAAAGTCCGGAAAAAGGGCGATTCCTGCCGGGGGAAAATTTATGTAGCCGATCCTGCTTTCGGTTTGATCCAATACGATGTAGCCGAATTTCTCGACGGGTGGTTGAGCGCCAAGGAAAGAGGCGTGGAAAAAGGCATGGTACTGATGCTGGCTCCGTCTATCCGGTTTTTTCGATACCAAGAAGACGGGCGATATTATGCAACGTATCGGAGATCACAAACGGATCAAAATTTTTTTGACGGGAACGTCCTTATCTGTTCTTTTTTCTTTTTTCAACTTTTTTATTTTTGCCGGTATACTAGCATATTACAATTCTTTTATTCTCGGCATTTTTCTGCTGGGACACGGATTGTATGTGGCCTGGGTCATGCTGTTTCTGAAAGTCAGGAGAAAACTGGATTATAAGAGTTTTGACCGTGGCGCGCGTAATCAAAGTACGATTATACAGCTTATTGCCGGCGTTCAAGATATAAAACTGAACAATTGCGAAGCGAAGATGTAAAAGGAATACTGGGATATACTCCGCGGTGGGTCATCCGGTGGGGGATTTGTGTTATTTTTTCCGTCATCTTCGTTTTGCTGATTGGTAGTATGTTTTTTTATTATCCGGATGTTATAAGTTCGGAAGCAACCATCACAACTGAACATCCTTCGGTTTGGGTTGTCGCACGCAGTTCCGGGAAAATAACCGATTTGCGGGTGAAAGATAAGCAACAGGTAGAAGAAAACGAACTGTTGGCAGTTATTGATAATGCTGCCCGCTATCAGGATGTTGAAACGTTAAAGTCCTGTTTGAAGGTACTGCAGGCATTTTATCAGGACTACGACACGTCAAAACTGCAATTACCTCAAAAAGAATTACAACTGGGTGAATTGCAGGATGCTTATTCCAGGTTTTATTCGGAATGTGAAGAGTATATTCATTTTTTAGAACAAGGCAATTATCCGAAAAAAATAAAAGCAATAACGGAAAAATTGAACAACTACATGAAATACAGGAATTTATTGGAAAGACAACAGAATTACCAGGAACAAAGCATGAAGTGGTCTCAAAACCAGATGGAAAGCGCAGATTTCCGTTGTCGGTTCGGGGAAAGTCAGGGCCGGTCAGAAAGCCAATATAAAGTTGGACGGATATCCTTATATGGAATACGGGATAATACCGGCGGAAGTATCTTCCATTTCGTTGATTCCTGCAGAAAAAATATATGTCGTTGAATTAAAATTACCGGAAAATATGAAGACATCTTATGGAAAAGAGATCGATTTTACTGGGGAATTAACCGGAATTGTAGAGATAAAAACCGAAAATATCAGTCTGTTTATGAGATTTTTAAATCCTATAAAGCACTTTCTCAAGCAAAATCATTCCTGATCGGAATAAATATCTCATAAAGTTAAAACAAATGAATTTCCGGAATTTTCAAAAGTCAACACAAAATATTACGTCCGGTAATTTGGTAGTGAACAGGAATAAACGCAATAAGTGAGGCTGTTTCCTGGTCTGCTCCTTATGGAAACTGTTGTACTTGATATAAGTTTCCATGCCTTTATCCTTGGCATAGAGATAGTTTTCTTTCATCCGCATGAAAGTAGCACCTGATAAAAAAGACCGCCTCACGTAAATTGTGAGACGGACTCATCTTCAGATGCCCGGAACAATTTATCAAATACCCTTCCCTGCAATACAGCAGGACGGTTGGACATCTTCGGTAAATACTTCAACAAATAAATTTACCGGAAAATCATGCCGGAAAATTTCAAACTCTGCATCTAAAACGCATATTTCAGTCCTGCTCCGAACATGCGCGGCGCGCCTGGAACGTAAGTCGGAACGCCGAACATCATTCCCGTATTCCCTGCTCCGATGAGGTATTTTTCGCCGAGCAGATTGTGTGCAAACAGCGACAGGGTGATTCCGCCGGGAAGGTATTTGATTGCCAGATTTGCGTTCAACAATCCGTAAGCGTTTTGTTCAAGCCGTGCAAGCGTCGGGTCGGCAGGCTGCAATTCATTTGAATCTTCAAACCAGATAGCGCTTTTCCACGAATACGAGGGAGTGAATAGCGCCTGAAATTTGCCGGAAAGATTCGCCTTTGCATGGATTCCTATCGAAAAACTGTTTTCGGGTGTCAGACGGAAGGTATTTCCTGCATACTCTTGAGGATGTCCTTCGCTGTCTTTATCGTCGAAGCGCGCATGGATGTAGGAATAGTTGCCGAACAGTTCCAGAAAATCGGTCAACGCAGCTTTCGCAGTCAGTTCTGCTCCGTAAGAAGTCG
>JAITTA010000149.1 GCA_031287395.1 Dysgonamonadaceae bacterium
TGTGGTACTTGTGTCGCTTTCTGTAAATCCAAATCGATAGACCTTGAAGGATATACCAATAAACAGGTTTTTGAAGAAGTTTTAGCGCTTTTGAATGAATAAAAAATTTCTTTAATTATAAAATATGATGGAATTTGAACCAAAAATAGTTGCTTTTGTTTGTAATTGGTGTACTTATGCCGGAGCGGATTTGACAGGGACAGGCCGTATGAAATATGCACCTAATGTAAAAATAATTCGTTTTCCATGTACGGGTCGTATCGATTTCATGCTTTTGGTAAAGGCGTTTTCTAACGGAGCCGATGGAATTATCGTATCCGGGTGTCACCCGAACGATTGTCATTACACTTCAGGAAATTTTCATGCCCGTCGCCGGTGGATTGTATTCAGGGCCTTGCTCGATTTCATGGGGATAGATATCGAACGCATCACTTTTACCTGGGTTTCCGCTGCAGAAGGTGCAAAATGGGCGGAGATTGTGAATACGACTGTCGATAAGATTAAAGGAATAGGACCTTATACGGCATATCAGGAAATGATTAACGAAGCATGGGAGGAGGAATGATATGGAGAAACTCAGAGAAATAGCCGGAGAATTATTGAAAAGTAACGATGTAAAGGTCGTTATCGGATATACAAAAGGAATGAATAATAAAGTTACTCCTTTTTTTGCAAAAAAACAAGAAGATATTGCAAAATTGATATGCGGAAACTCTTGTGCCCAAAATCTGGCAGTTTATCTGTACAAAAAGGATATTTCTGATTTGGGTAAACCTGCAATTGTTGCCAATATTCATACATTGAGGGGAATTATGAGGCTGGCTGTCGAAAAGCAGATTGATAAAAAAGAAATGATTATTCTTGCTATTGATAATGCCGGAGATATACAAAAGCTGGATAATTTAAGTGATTTGGAAAATTACCTGTCTTCCGTAATTCCTCAGTTGAATGAGGAAGACCAACAAATGCTGGATGAGTTGAATCGTATGACTCCCGGTGAGCGCATGGTATTCTGGAAACAGGAAATGAAGAAATGTATCAAGTGCTATGCCTGTCGCCAAGCTTGTCCTCTTTGTTATTGTACCCGTTGTACTGTGGAAGAAAACCAACCGCAGTGGATTCCGGTTGCTTCCAGTGTCGTCGGAAATCTGGAATGGCACATGATGCGGGCTATGCACCTTTCGGGGCGTTGTGTCGAATGCGGGCAGTGTGGGAAAGTTTGTCCTGTGAATATTCCTATCCATCTGTTGCCTGTAAGAATAGCTCAGGAAATGAAGACACTATATGGTACGAGCACTGGAATAAGCTTGTCGGAAAAATGTGATATGTCAACATTCAAGCCGGATGATAAGGAAAATTTTATTGGTTGAAATTAAAAAAAGATGTTGAAACGATGAATCATCAATTCAAACTATTACGAAAAGAATCCTATTCCGGATTGATAGGTAATCTATTGAAGAGTCAGCAGGTGTATGGACCCGTTAAACAGGAGGGATATACTTATTATAAAAGGATTTCGTATCCGGACGAAATCACGGAAGATTACATTATTCCTCAGATGTCGGCCAAATCTTTTGTTTTTCCGAAAATTGAGAAACTTTTCTCCTTTGTGAAATCGAAAGATGGTGTTCGGGTAGAGGATAAAAACTTGGATACGATTCCCAAAAAGGTTATATTTGGAGTCCGTCCCTGTGATGCCACGGGAATTCATAATTTGAGTGCAATCTTTTTGTGGGAACCGGAAGATTCGATTTTTAAAAAGCGGAGAGAACAAACTACAATTATCAGTTTTGCTTGTAGTTCGGCCGATGATTATTGTTTTTGCACGTCTCTGGGTGGAGGGCCCGGAAATACTGCCGGAAGTGATATTCAGCTGATAAAAACCGGAACAAACGATTATCTGGCAGAGATTATAACACCGAAGGGAGCGGAGATTGTAAGTTCAAATCCCGGATTATTTGAAGATGTCGATTCTGTTGAGAAAGAAAAATACCTGGTCCGGTTACCGGTTTGTTTCGATGATTCTGAATTGGAGGATAAGATTACGGATGCTTTTGATACTGCTATCTTTGATGATCTGTCGATGAAATGTGTCGGATGCGGGGCTTGTGCATTTATTTGTCCGGTTTGTGGTTGTTTTGATATACAGGATGAAACGAAAGGCAGCATGGGGCAACGCGTTCGTATTTGGGATAGTTGTGGACTGAGGCAGTTTACCTTGCATACTTCAGGACACAATCCCAGAGATACTCAGGGTGCCCGGTACCGTCAGCGTTTGATGCATAAATTTTCATATATGCCCGACAGATTAGGAGTAAAAGGCTGTGTCGGTTGTGGTCGTTGTTCCAGAGCTTGTCCGGTGGAAATAAATATCCACGAAAATTTACAACAAATAACAAAATTGGTAAAGATACACAAACATGAATAAAAATAATATATATCTTCCTTATCAAATGAAAATATCAAAAATCACTCAGGAAGCACCGGGAGTCAAAACTTTCAGACTTGAATTCCTTAATTCCGGAGAGGGTGAGTTATTTTCTTTTAAAACCGGTCAATTCGGAGAGTATTCTGTATATGGAGAAGGAGAATCGACTTTTTGCATTGCTTCTCCACATACCAGAAAAGGGTATATTGAATGTACATTCCGGCAGGTTGGACGAGTTACAACAGCTCTTGCAAACCAGGAAGAAGGTGCTGTTATCGGTTTCCGCGGGCCTTATGGGAATGTTTTTCCAATCGATGACTGGAAAGGGAAGGACCTGATTTTTATTGCAGGAGGAATTGCGTTGCCGCCAATGCGGAGTGTCATCTGGTCGTGTCTCGATACGAGGAATCATTTCAAAGATATCACAGTATTTTATGGAGCCAGAACCGTGAATGATTTGGTTTATAAACAAGAATTGGAAGAGTGGGGAAACAGATCGGATGTAAATCTCCATTTGACTGTGGATCCGGGAGGAGAGACCCCTGAATGGAAAGGAGAGGTAGGATTTGTTCCTTCTGTTGTGGAAAATGTAGCTCCGTCTTCGATAGATGCAATTGTCATTGTCTGTGGCCCTCCGGTGATGATAAAAAATACTTTTCCGGTATTGAAAAAACTGGGTTTTGAAGACAAAAATATTTATACAACCCTTGAAAACCGGATGAAGTGTGGTTTCGGAAAGTGCGGACGTTGTAATGTAGGTAAAACTTTTGTTTGTAAAGACGGACCTGTGTTTACGGCGGAACAATTGGCAGATATGCCGGGTGAATATTAAGATATACAGAGTATGATTGTAACATTGATTGTTTTAACGACTTCTATATTTTTCTTTGTAACAGGAAAAATACGTTCCGACGTAGTA
>JAITTA010000196.1 GCA_031287395.1 Dysgonamonadaceae bacterium
TTTGAAAGGGTGTTTTTTAAAGAAATTATTCCTGTTACGATGACTGTTGCCGCAGCATATGCCTGGACGCACTTTTCGGAAATGCCATACCGTTTTCTGATAACTTTACCGGTCTCAATGTTGGTGTTCGTTGTGAGTGTATACTTTACCGGATTATGTGATGATGAAAAACAATTGATTCATTCTTTTTTGCGACGTGGTTGCGGTATTTTTGTGAAAACAGGCTGGAAACGGCAGGTTCCAGAGATAATAGAATGAAGGAGAAGAAAGGAATGAACAAAGAAATGGATGAAAAAATGAGAAAAATATTTATATATGGCGCAATTGATAGATTCAATTACGGAGACTTGTTGTTTCCGTTAATCTTGAATGAAAAGCTAAAAAGAAACGGCTCGTTGCAATTATCGTATTATGGAATAATTGAAAGTAATTTATCTGGACTGGGGGCCCTTCCGTCTCGTTCGTTAAAAGAGTTTTATCGGGATTGTAAACAAACGGAAAATGCGGTAGTGATCATTGCAGGAGGCGAAGTCTTGCAGGCTCCCTGGGGCCCTGTTTATTCTTATCTGAATCCTCGGTTTTACAAGATATACCATTTTTTTCGCCGTGTGTTGAGACGTTATTCTTTAGGATTGAATAATCTAATAGCTAAAAAATTATTGGGTGCTAAGACAATGCGCCCGTTTGTAATTGATCCGGATATTTTTCCACAGTTGAAAGGAGTCATTTATAATTCCACAGGAGGAATCAGTACAAAATCCTATCCTCAGAAAATAACAAAGGCCTTGCAAAAAAGTCTTTTTATTTCGTGCAGGGATGAAAAAACTTTCAAATCACTTCACCCGGAAGTACCCCAGTTGAAGTTGTTTCCGGATTCGGCAATCTTAATGTCAACGATATTCAATGAGCGTTTTCTGGAAGAAAAAACGTCCGGTTTCCGTGATTTCCGGGGATATGATTATATCTTTTTTCAGGTAAACAAACGGATTGCTTCCGGATTAGGAATAAAGGCTATTGCCGGAAAGTTGGATGAACTGGCTTTCACAACAGGAAGGAAGATTGTCCTCTGTCCGATTGGAACCGCATTGGGGCACGAAGATAATATGGTGTTGGAACAGATATACAAAGAAATGCAGGAATGCCGGACGATTTTAGTTACGAATCCTTCGATCTGGGATATTATGACTCTGATTTCAAATGCATCACTTTATATTGGAAGCAGTCTTCATGGAGTTATTACTTCGATGAGTTTTGCAATTCCGTACCTTTCTATCGGTAATTTGAATAAAGTAAATAGTTATGTCGATACCTGGGGAGTTGATGAATTGAAGGGTGATACGAATTTTAAGAATTGGGATAAAAAGATCATCGAGGCTTTGAGTATGGATCATTCGGTATTACAAAAAAACCGGGATCTTCAAATCCGGCTATCGGAAAAATCAATGGAGGAAATAACACGGTTATTATAAAAATGATGAATCGAAATATATCTATAGCAATGACTACTTATAACGGGGAACGTTATCTTCGGGAACAACTCGATAGTATCTATGCTCAGACTTTGGCTCCAGATGAAGTCATCGTCGTTGATGATTGCTCAACCGATAATACGCAAAATATACTCAAAGAATACCAACAATTGTATGGATTGAAATATTATATCAACGAACGAAATCTGGGTGTAAATAAGAATTTTGAAAAGGCAATTTCTTTGTGTTCGGGAGGATATATTGCTCTTAGTGACCAGGATGATGTCTGGATGCCTTATAAATTGGAGCGGTCTTATCAAAAGCTGTTTACTATAAGTAGTTCCGTACCTGCTCTGGTCTCTTCGGCCAGGATTGATGTGGACGAACAACTTCGTTCTGTTACCGGATCTCATCCGGTACCTGACTCTGATTCTTTTCTAACCACTTTACTGGGACATAATTCCCAGGGGTGCTCGATGATGTTTAACCGTGCGTTGGCCCGGAAAATAATTCCGATACCTCCTGATAAGGAAATCATGTTTGATCTTTACATAGGTCTTACGGCAGCCATGACCGGTTACAAGTACTATATCGGGGAACCTTTGTTTTATTATCGACATCATTCGGCAAATGTGTATGCCCGATTCAAGTCGGAAAATCCTTCGTTTTTTAAAAAAATGAGGGAGAGAAGTGTCAATCGTTTCCCGAAATTGTTTAAAGAAGAAAGATTCGGCAATATGAAAGCGGTCGCGCTCAGGCAATCGGAAAATTTTATTCCCGAACGCCGGTCGATTTTTTTCAAATTATTATCGCTGAATGAAAATAAGGCTTATATCCGTAAATTGGGAACCATTCTCTCATTGAAAGAAATTCCTTTTTACAAGCGGTGCCTGATAGTTTGTGATACAATGATTTCGAATGTTTTCAGATTTTGTTTTTTATGAAGAATATACATTTTATTTTTGCTGCAATTGTTCTGTTATTGTCTGTCGAATACCTGACTTTCGGAGGAGGATTCAGTGTTTTTAGGATATTGATATTCCCACTGGCAGTATTGGGAATTTTCCTGATGAGAGGCCTGCATTTAAGACAATCATCTGTTATTTTGTGGTATGGCTTGTTGTTTTATTTTGTCTGGGTCATCGGAAGTAATTATTTGATCGGAAATTCCGGAGATTCAATCACGTATTTGCTGATTGCCGTATTTTCATTTTTCCTGATTAAATATTTTTCCTCTTTCCCTGAAAAGTTAAATTCGATGTACAGGTATACTTATTGGTTTGCTTTACCGCACGAAATAGTATATCTTCTGATTCTGGCCGGTTTTCTCTCCATGCCGGATTATACCATGGGATATTCGATGCGTTTTATCGGATTCCACCGGGATCCTAATTTTATGACGATTTTTGTTTCCATAGCCATATTGTCCAAAATACAATATCTCAAGGTATCTTCATCTCATGTAGTTTGGAAACTGGTGATTTTGGGAAGTATCGCTTTGGATATCTGGTTGGTAATTATGGGAATGTCACGGGGAGGAATTCTCTGTTTGTTGGCTTGTATGGTATTACAGGTGTTATCGTTTATTCCGGGAAAGAAAAAATTTCTGGTCGCCGGATTGATGCTGGTAGTGGCAGTTTCTTTTATGATGTATGCCAGGCAGTTTAATGAAGTTTCCGGTAGTTATCAATCGTCTTTCTGGAATATGTTGGCAAGGTTCAATAATGATGATTTTTCGAAAGGCAGCGGTCGAAAGGAAATCTGGCAGAAAAATATGCATGACATTGTGGAATTTCCTCTTACTCCATTGGGAACGAATCTGGAAGAACGTCCGGATGCGAAATATACCCACAATACTTACATTGATATTTTGTTGACTTCCGGTTTAATATTCGGTTCTGTATTTGTTTTTTTCCTGGTTTCGGGACAGGTACGTTCGATAAGCGATGTTTTAAAGAACGGGAGTGAAACCGGATATCTTGTCTTGTCTTTGGTCGTGGTATCACAATTGTTTTTCCTGTCGCTGCTGACCCTCAAATTGACCTGGTTCTTTTTTATACTCTTACTGCATAACTTGAGTTATAAAAAAATACCTGTTCCGGATTATGCGGGCCTACGGTTATCTCCTAAATTTTACAAATCATGAATGGATATCCTCTTATATCGGTCGTTATTCTGAACTGGAATCGGCTGGAAGATACCAGGCGGGCTATTGAAAGTGTTTTAAAGCAAACTTATCCGCATTTTGAAGTGGTGGTGATTGATAATCATTCGGAGGAGCCCGGATCCGATGGCCTGCCTCAAATTTATCCGGAAATTCGTTTCTATCGGATGGATAAAAATTATGGTTGTCCGGGAGGGAGAAACATTGGTATAGAACGGGCAAAAGGGGAATATGTATTTTTTGTCGATAATGATGGCATTCTGGAATCGCATGCCCTTGAAAATGCTTATCGGGTTTTTCAGGAACATGAAAATGTCGGGGTTGTAGCCGGCCGGGTAATTTATTATGAACAGGATTTTTTGCCTCATCCCGGATATCATGAGGTTTCTCCCGGTGTCCGAAATAACAAGAATGATCATTATTCGCATGGATTTACGGGTTGTGTTACGATGCACAAACGGTCTGTTTATGATGAAATAGGGATGTATAATGCCGGTTTTGTGTATGGAGGAGAAGAAACAAACCTTGCTTTGCGTTTGGTGACAATCAATCAATATGTATTTTTTGCCGGTGATGTGATGCTCTGGCATAAGAAATCAGATTTGGCACGTCCGAAACAATTTAATTTCATCAGTGCAT
>JAITTA010000212.1 GCA_031287395.1 Dysgonamonadaceae bacterium
AATCAATACATCAATGAATACCGTATAAAAGAAATTATAAAAATAATGTCCGATCCGGCTTACAAGCACATGAGCATAGAGGAAATCTCAGAACAGGGGGGATTCAACAGCCGGTCTTCATTTTACAAGGCCTTCAAAGATATCACCGGACAAACACCGTCTCAATTTAAAAGTAAAACCTCTTCTTGACATTCTTCCTTTTGGCTCTTTCTTTATCTTTATGTTATACTCTTTTACAAGCATACAACAAGGCCCCATGCCTTTTACTTGTGTCCAACGTCTTCGTCTATTTCAAATATAAAGGCATGGAATAACTGATTTTTACTCTAAAAACATTTGTCCTGATTTATACTTTTAGACATTCAAAATAAATATTTCACTCATTTTCAATCGTTTATCAATTATTTTATCCTAAGGTACACATCAAGACACTTTTCATCGGATTTGTTTGCAAATTTGCAAATGAAAACCAAAACCAGTTCTCTATATACACGCGAAAGTGTATGTATTGTGTTGTGTTGTGTGTGAAAGGGTATGCTTCGGTCATTGACCGTAGCATCCCTTTTTTTTTATAAGATATCAAAAAAATTCAGAACAGGAAAGAAAAATCTTCCGTCGAATCCAATTCTCTGAATTTCTGTCCTTTCTTAAAAATCCGGGCGGTACGTTCTCCTATTAATTGTAATTTATTGTTTTCCAGACATAAAAGCGTCGATTCCCGTAGTCCTACCACATATATTTCAGGATTCAGTTCCAGAAACTCAAGAATCCGTTCTTCACGGGTTTCCCCTCCGAAACCTTCCGGGTGAGCATCCAAAAAATGAGGATTAATCTGGAATGGCACCAGATTTAAAGTTTCAAAACTAACAGGATTGACAACCGGCATATCATTTGTAGTACACAAAGTAGGACAGGCAACATTACTCCCTGCACTCCAACCGATATAAGGTGTCCCTGACTGCACTTTCTTCCGGATAGGTTCCATCAACCCGTTCATGTGCATTTGTTGTACCAGCCGCCAGGTATTTCCACCTCCAATAACAATAGCATCCGCTTCTTCAACGGCTTTTACAGGGTCCCGGAAACGATGGATGCTCTCCACATGATGACCTATCTCCGCAAAACGGTTCTCTACTTTAGCTTCATAATCATCATAGGAAAAACGCACTGCCGCATATGGGATAAACAAAGCGTTCATGCTTTTTTCTCCCAGGAATCTCCGGATCTCATGCCTGGGATATTCCAGATAGGCTTCTCCCGGATTCGTAGAATTGCTTAATAACAATAGCCTCATATATTATCAATTAAGAATTAAAATTAAAAATATTCCAACTTTTTAGTTAAAATCATAATTCAAGAATATTTTCCTCAAAGTTAGTTATTTTTTCGATACCCGTATCCGTAACCAAATAAGTATTCTCTATTCCTAATGCACCAACACCCGGCAATACGAATTTCGGTTCGAAAGCAAAAGTCATCCCCGGTTGCAATAGATCCACAGAACGACCCATAAACACCGGGAGTTCATTAATCTCTATACCAACTCCATGACCTACAAATTTAGCCTGTTGTCTGGTACCCATAAAATAATCGGATAAACCGGCATCTGCCGCCATCTGCAAGGTGTAGTTATAAATGCTTGCACAGGAAGTTCCAGGCTTCGTTTCTGAAATCAACCGGTTATGCATATCAATCGACACCTGATGTGCATAATATGCTTTTGCCGGTAATTTTCCAATGGAAAAGACCCGGGTCATATCAGTAGTGTAAGCGGTGTAATTGCCGGCCATATCCACCATCAGAGACGTTCCTTCTTTCAAGACGGAACCATTGGACCCGATCGGCAAAGAGGGGTGAATACCGGCCCCTCCCAATGCAAAATCGAAAGGAGACGGGACTTCTGCATTATCCCCTGCAAGCATACTACCCATATAAATATCCATGTTACTTCCGAAACTCCGGAATAACCCTATCGAACCGGCTAAACGCATCGCCCGTTCCACATTACTTTGCAACTCAACATCCGACATTCCGGGATGATAACAATCTCTGATCCCTGAATAAACCTTCGCATGAATTTTGCCGGAATACTTCAACTGTTCAATTTCCCAGGATGTTTTTATCATGCGTTGTTTACGCAACAAAGGGGTCGCATTTCCAATCTTTGCATCAGGAAACAAAGCCTGTAATCTCACATGTTCGCTGTAAGTCATCTGATCAGCTTCCAACAATACGGATCCGGGTACTCCGGAATTATTTTTCAATAACAAATCCGGAATATCTTCCGCTTTGCGGATGGATAAAGCATAAGGATGTTGCAAATCTTCGGGCCTCCTGACAAAATAAATTGGATTTCCGGTAGCCTGAAGATAAAAGAACCCATTGAATACCATGCCTGTTAAATAGTAAATATTGACACTAGAGGAAATCAGGCAGGCATCGGACCCTTCTTCAGATAACAACTCCTGCAAACGAACCCAACGAGTTTTCAGGTCATCTGCAGGAGGATATTTTGTATAATTCATCATTCCGGATTATTTTTCCAACGGAATACGCATTTTATAGAATGAACGCCAAACGAATAACAAGGCAATAATAAAGAACGGAATAGCAATATAGATAGAATAATCGTGTTCCGGGTTTGCTTTCATTTCTATACAAATCTCCGTTGCCAACAAACCAAACAAAGTCGAGAACTTGATGATGGGGTTCAACGAAACGGAAGAAGTATCTTTGAACGGATCTCCAACAGTATCTCCGACTACAACGGCTTCGTGTAAAGGAGTATTTTTCTCTTTCAGATCCACTTCCACTACTTTTTTGGCGTTATCCCAGCTACCACCGGCATTGGCCATATAAATAGCTTGGAACA
>JAITTA010000257.1 GCA_031287395.1 Dysgonamonadaceae bacterium
CAAAAGAAACGGCTTTAGATACAGCGTTAGTTATTGATTCTATTATCAGCAAGTATGTACTCGATAGCGGACAAGCTGTAGTTGATTGGCCTGCCAAATCTAATTTGATTGGCAAAATAAAAATTGAAATCGAAGATTATCTGATTGACGAGGTAAAGCGGAAATATGACATTCCATTAACTTTTGACGAAATGGATCAAATTATTGACCGATCGGTGGATGTAGCTAAATTGTGGTTCAAATGACAATAGACAGTGTTAGATACGGAACGAGACTTATTCAGTATGTTGTTCGGTATGCTGATCGGAAAACATTAGGAATAACGGTTCATCCTGATGGGGTAGTGATTATAAAAGCACCGATAGGTACTCCGAAAGAAGTTATTAAAGAGAAAGTCAGTAAACGCGCCTCGTGGATTCTGAAACAACAAGTTTTCTTTAGATCATTTGGTAATAGGATGCCCGAACGCCGTTATATCAGCGGTGAATCACATTTGTATTTGGGAAAACAATATTTGTTAAGGGTTACTGAAGGGAAACCAAACAGCGTAAGTTTTAAGGGACGTTGTTTTGAAATTGGATGTATGCCAAAGTCGAAAGCTGGAGCATTAATGCAAGAATGGTACAAAGAACGTGCAAAAGTCAAATTTGCAGAAATCGCCGAACCTTTCATACAACGATTCAAAAAATATGGAGTAGAACCTTCTTCCATTTATATTCAGTCAATGTCCAATCGTTGGGGAAGTTGTACACCCAAGGGAAAAATCATTTTGAACATAGAGTTGATAAAAGCGCCTAAACCCTGCATTGAGTATGTCATAACGCATGAGTTATGTCATCTTTTACACCGTGATCATACAAAAGCGTTCTATGAGCTTTTAGCAAAAGAAATGCCGGACTGGGAACGTTGGAAAAATAAATTGGAAAAAACATTATATTAAAAATGACTCGAGGCTTTTTTTATTTCATCAAGTACGAAGGCTCAACTAAAGCCGGAAAATGGATAATACTTTAGATAACAGTCGACTTGAACTACTCGAAAAATTCGAGTAACTCAAAAGGACATTAACAGAAAAATACTATCTTTGCCCCTACAAACCATTTGTAACCACAGCGCGGTAACAGTCAAACAATCAGCCGTCTAAAGCTGATTTGTGACCATTACACTTACCCAAGAGCCCAAGCAGGTAGATGAAATGTTCCGCCGTATGGTTTTCAATGTATTAACAGAGAACAAAGATGACCATGCCAAGAACTTCAGCTTCATTTGCAAAGAAGGTGTATGGGCATTAGCTCCGGCTTACGACTTAATCCGATGCAGTAACGGATATAACGGCGAACACGCCACCTCTGTGAACAATCACGGAAATCCCACCATCGAAGATATGCTTATCGTCGGGGAAAGTATTCGTATTCCTCAAAAAAAAGGCAGAGAAATGATACAGCGCATGGCTGAAGGATGTGCAGAAATAACATCTAAAGATTATATCTCCGCCTTAGCAAAGAAGTAAATTGTTAAAAAAGTCTATTTTGCTGTCTTCATGGGTAGATTACTTGGCGCCATTCAGGAAACCCTACAACATGTTTCTCAATGATTCGGGCAGATAGAATGTTTCGTTTTTATCAACAAAAATAACTACGGATTTCAGTTTCAATTCTTTTCCATTTAAGAGTACAATGTTCGTATTCGGGCGGATTTCGAGTTTATTATTTTTATTTGTTACTTCAAGAACGGGATTCTTTTTATCCGTTTGGTTGATATTGTATTGATACCCTTTGAATATATCCGTGTGTTTTGCAAAATATTCATTGGTGAGGCTTGATAATGATTGTTTCAACCCCAGTGAATGGAATAAATAACGGTTAACGTCGATATTCGTGATGTGGCCTGTCGGACGTTTATTTGTGGGGTCGTAAATAGCCAGGAAAACTTCTTCTCCCGTGTGTCCTCCGGTTGTGAAACCGAAGCAGGTACGACTATCCAGAATATTTGCCACCACTTTATTGAGTTTACTCCCTTTCATCCGTTCTTCGTCCGAAAGAGAACTTTTGGAGTAGTCGTCACATTTCAGGATGTTATTCAACTCGTCATTCGACAGGTCGATTCCCGTATTTTCAAGGAAAAGTTGTTTGATATTTTTTTCTTCCGTCTGGCGGAGTTTTTTAATTAACCCTTCGGCGGTACATTTATACTGTGATATATTTTTGAACAGATCATCTTTCGTCATAGTCGAATAATTACTGCATTTGCGTGAACCTATGCTGAATCCACTGTTTCCATGATCCGGTACGATTACAATGACCGTTTCTCCGTCTTTTTTTGCAAAGTCGAGAGCGACTCCGCAAGCTTCATCAAAAGCGAGCATATCGGTAATCATGGCAATCGGATCGTTGGCATGTGCAGCCCAGTCTATTTTGCTACCTTCTACCATCAGGAAAAAACCGTTTTTGTTTTTAGATAATTTTTCGATGGCTTTTGCCGTCATTTCGGCCAGTGAAGGTTCTTCCGCCGGATTTCTATCCAAATCGTATGACATGTCTTTTTCTGCAAAAAGGCTCCACATTTTATTTCCGGAATAGTTTCTGAATCCGTTTATATCGTTGAGAAATAAACCGTATCCTTCGTTTTTTAAGTAATTAATACATTCTTCATTTATTATTTTAGCACCTCCTCCAATCATTATGTCCAGGTTATTATGTGCCATTTGTGGTGCAATCCAGTCGTATTTTCCCCGGTTATAACTATGGGAGGCGCAGTCGGCCGGAGTTGCATGAGGAAATTCACAAACACAAACCAGTCCGGTTGCTTTATTTTGAGTGATACGTGCAGCTTCCAGTACTGTCATCAGCGGCTGGTAAGCCATGTCGGGATTCATTGGTATGATATCGTTCCCCGGATCTGCTATCGGGTAGGTAGATACCCATCCTGCGCGGCTTGGGAATCCGGTCATGAAGCAAGAGGTCGTGGGAGCGGAATCTCCGATTGGAGCGTTAGACGAATAGGTCAATACGGTTCCGCAGATATACGGATCTATGTTTAATTTGGTTTTATCGGGGTTATTATAACGTTGGTACCAGCGGGCGGCCGATACGGTTGCTAACGATG
>JAITTA010000287.1 GCA_031287395.1 Dysgonamonadaceae bacterium
CAAAACCTGCGGGATTTTGCAAAGGAGAATATTTTTGATGTATTGGGGATGAAACATACGGATTATCAGCCTGCAGGTGAGACTTTGGAGCGGGTAGCTCCTACTGAGAAGCAAAAAGACGGCAGTGTGTTGTGCGGAGTTGTTCACGATCCGTTGGCCAGAATCATGAACGGGGGGATTTCCGGGAATGCGGGCGTCTTTTCCGATGCAAACGATTTAGCTATACTGGCCGCTACTCTGTTGAACGGCGGCGAATATAACGGAAGGCGTCTTTTAAGTCCGCAGGGTGTGAAAACGATGCGTACCGTTCCCCGCGGCGAAGTTGGATCATTCGGGCGTACTCCCGGTTGGGATAATTTTTCCGATTATGCTTCCAATCAGGGCGATCTTCTGAGTCCGAACACTTATGGGCATACCGGATACACGGGAACCTCATTGGTGATTGATCCCGACAATGATTTGGCAGTTATCCTTTTAACCAATCGTGTGCATCCCGACGACGGCGGCGAAGCGGTACGCCTGCGGTCGATTGTAGCCAATGTTGTGGCTGCCTCCCTGATACGATAAACAGAAAGCGCCTGATCCGGTAAATTTTATTATTTTTGTATTTTCTCACGTTCAATAAATAGATAAAATATGTCGCATTTACCGGATTTAATGAAAGATTTGGCGCTTATATTGATCTCTGCCGGGATTATTACGCTTATTTTCAAGTGGTTAAAACAGCCTTTGGTTTTAGGTTATATTGTTGCCGGAATATTGGCCGGTCCTTATGTTCATATATTTCCTACGGTTACAGATACCGAGAGTGTCAATATCTGGGCGGAAATCGGGGTCGTTTTCCTTCTTTTTGCACTGGGACTTGAGTTCAGTTTCAAAAAATTGATGAATGTAGGAGGTACGGCATTGATCACTGCCACAACGGAAGTGATTTCCATGTTGGCAGTCGGTTATTTCGTCGGAATGATGTTGGGGTGGTCTCAGATGGATAGCATATTCCTGGGAGGGATGTTGTCGATGTCTTCCACGACGATCATCATCAAAGCTTTTAATGATTTGGGTTTACGCAATCAGAAATTCACCGGAATTGTATTTGGGACTCTGGTGGTTGAAGATCTGGTGGCTATCCTGATGATGGTACTTCTATCGACGATGGCGGTTACCCGTGATTTTGCAGGGGAAGCAATGCTCGGAAGCATCCTGAAGGTAATTTTCTTCCTGATTCTCTGGTTTCTGATCGGGATTTATATTTTGCCTGTATTTTTCAAGAAAGCTAGAAAACTGATGAATGACGAAACTTTGTTGATTATTTCCATTGGATTGTGTTTGGGAATGGTGGTTCTGGCTACGAAAACAGGATTCTCGGCTGCGTTAGGCGCTTTCATTATGGGTTCCATTCTGGCGGAAACGATTGAAGCCGAGCATATCGAACACATCATCAAACCGGTAAAAGATCTTTTCGGCGCCATATTTTTTGTCTCGGTAGGGATGTTGGTTGATCCGGCAATATTGGTCGAATATGTCTGGCCCGTTGTGATTATTACTCTTGTTACGATTATAGGGAAAGCGTTTTTCTCTTCGTTGGGCGTACTGCTTTCCGGACAAACGCTCAAAACATCGGTTCAATCCGGGTTCAGTCTGGCTCAGATAGGTGAATTTGCATTTATTATCGCTTCGTTGGGAGTGGCATTGGGGGTGATGAATGAGTTTATTTATCCGATTGTAGTCGCCGTTTCGGTTATTACGACTTTTACGACTCCTTACATGATACGGTTGTCGGAACCGTTTGCTGTTTGGTTGTATAGGATATTGCCCGATAGAACCAAAGAATTCCTGAATACATGTACTTCGGGTTCCAAAACCGTCAACCATGAAAGTGACTGGAAAAAACTGGTGAAAAACTATATCGGGAAAATGATTATCTATATTGTCCTTCTTGCGGCAATTGTATTATTCTCACTCGGATACCTGAGCCCATTCCTGGCTGATAAAATGCCTGGAATATCGGGTGTGGTTTTATCCGCGGCTGTTACATTGGCATGTATGGCTCCTTTCCTGATAGCTTTGATAGCTAATAAAACCAATTCCCCCGAATTGTTTATGAGTTTATGGAACGATAATAAATACAATAGAGGGCGACTTTTGTTCCTGGTGTTGTTCCGGGTATTCATTGCCGTCTCGGCGATTACTTTCGTGTTGATCCGACTTTTCAATTTCGGATATATTTGGGGAATTATCATTGCATTAGCAGTGTTGATACTTATTCTGGTTTTCCGTAGAGACCTGAACCAATACAATAAATTGGAAACAAATTTTCTGAATAACCTGAATCAGAGGGAAGAAGCGGAAAAGTCCCGTCATCCTTTGAAAGCCAGTTTCAATAGCCGGTTAAACGACAAGAACATTCATATATCGACGATAGTTGTTTCTCCGGATTCCCTTTGTGTGGGAAAGACCCTGAAAGAGTTGAATTTCAGGAATGATTATGGAGTCAGTGTGATTAAAATTACACGGGGAAGCCATCATATTTACATTCCTGGAGGTTCCGAATATATTTATCCCCAGGATAAAATTGCCGTAGTCGGGACTGATGAACAAATTTGCTCCTTTGCAGAGAAAATTGAAATGGAGAATACTTCTCAGATTTCGCAAGAACCCAATAAGGAAGTTGATCTACAGTCATTTACTATTGATGAACATTTCCCATACATGGGTATGAGTATCCTGGAATCCGAAATCGGGAAAAATCATAATTGCCTGATAGTCGGGATAGAACGGGAGGGCGAGTCAATCATGAATCCGGATCAATCGACGATATTCGAATCCGGGGACCTGGTTTGGGTCGTCGCTGAAAAGAATGAGATTCTTTCGATAAATCATAAAGGGTGAAACGGATTTTTTTTCGTTCACCCTTTACGATAATTATTACTTGGAATATAAATACTTTTTAGTAATTTGTGTTTTGCGGATCGAAATTGGTCCATCCTTTTGTCCAGTTGTCTGCATCCGAGTCGCTTTTGAATGCTCCGATGTAATTGACATTTTCAAATCCCGATAGAAGAGGATCTGTAAAGAGTCCTGTTTTACTTGTCAGCGGACTTCCTGAAGTTGGCCCCCAGTTAGGATTAGCAGCCATACTGTTGGGCTGTTTCAACTTCATATCCGATATGGAAGTGTAGCTTTGATTGTCTAAACCCGATGATGTGAAATAGGTGTGAGAGAAAGATTGCTGGCCGGCATTCATTGTTTTTCCTCCATCAATGGAGAGTTGATCCAACCATTTTTTGTTAGCATCACATCCGGTCAGGGTCATTCCTGCAAAATAAACATTTTTTATTTTCAGGCTGCCGTTGGTTGCCAGGCCTTGGGTGTTTCCTTTCTCGTTATCCAACAGTAAACCGATGGGATACCCTATGGCTACGGAATTGAAACAACTCAACTGAGAATAGCGGCGAATTTGCATGGCAGCTTGAAAACGGCCTGTTCTTGAATTGTTGTTCGGTTTCATGTTGCCTGCGTCAACGTATTCGTCCGTATTTTGAAAATCGGAAGCCTGGCCGACCGGACCTACTAAGGTGACGTTACTGAATACGCAGTTGGTTCTCGGTGTCGCCGTCGATCCGTCGGAGTTGTTGTCGGATTCGAATCCGTTAGAAAGAGACTGATCCCCGATTTTGGGGCTACGAACGCTCAACAGGAACTGCATTTTCCCTGAAAATCCGTTATCCGTATCGAAATCGTCGTCCCAGGTATGATAGGAAACCAAATATTTGCAATCGACCGAACCGCCGAACCATTCGAAAGAATCATCGTTAGAATACGATACCTGCAAATGGTCTATTTTTGTTCCTTTTCCTACGGAACCAAAGGTTATACCGTTGATTTCTTTGTCTGTTTCGTAAGGAAAACCGGCAAATTCACAACGGACATAGCTCAGCACTCCGGAGTTGTCGTTTGTATCGTTTCCTCCGTGTTTAGTCCTTGGGCCGCCTTCTATCTGCTGGTTCATCACACCGTTGTTGTTCGGGGCTTTACCACAAATAACAATTCCGCCCCAATCTCCGGGTCTGCGGCTTCCTTTGGGTTGTGCCGATGTGAAGACAACCGGTTCGGAAGAGCTTCCCTGTGCGAAAATTTTTCCCCCCGGTTCCACAATCAAGGTAGCGCTGCTTTCTTTTTCTCCCTTGATGATAGTGCCCGCCGGAATGGTAATGGATGCCCCGTCGACAATATATACCCAGCCTTTCAGCATGTAAGTCCCTTTTTGCAATACAAGGTCTGTCTTGATTTCATAAGCGTTGCTTCCGTCGCCGATTGTACCTTCTACAAGTGGTTCGGGAGTTGGGTCGTCGTCACTGTTACAACTTGAAAAAACAGCAAGCGCACAAACGGCAAACATGAGGCTAATCAATTGAAACTTTTTCATAATTGAAACTTTTCATAAATTTAACAATAATAAATAATTATTTATAAAATTTCACATTTAATCAGAAATTCAACTTGACGGACAATGAAATATTTTGTCCGGGTTTGTATAATTTCGTTATTTGTTCTCTTTTTTGTAAATTTCCCTGTGCATCGTAATATTCAGGGAATTGCTTAAATACGACGTTCTGTGCCAGTATATCACGGGCGGCAGCCGAAATTTCCCATGTTTTCCCGAATTTTTTATGAACGGACAAATCAAGGACATTACGAGGCATTTCGTACATGTCGGGAATCACGTTATTGATCGAACTGTTTTCACTGCTGTCGTTTTTCCCGATACCTACAATTCGTTTTCCAATGATATTATACAGAAAACCGGCCGTGAACCGGCATTTTTCATTTTGATAGAAAAATCCGGCATTCAACAGGTAGGGCGATTGGCCTTGCATGGGGCGGTTGTTTTCGATGCTGCTTTCCGGAAATTTGACTTTACTTTCGATGACGGAAGCATTCAAGAC
Source organism: Dysgonamonadaceae bacterium (assembly GCA_031287395.1). GTDB lineage: Bacteria > Bacteroidota > Bacteroidia > Bacteroidales > Azobacteroidaceae > BNXB01. The sequence continues at coordinate 4,947 of JAITTA010000287.1, forward strand.
CAATGAAAAATCTTTCATGCCGGCAAAATCCAGGTTTTTTTTGATATCTATTTCGGCTCCGAAATTGTTGGCTTGTTCCGCATTCTCAAACGTGTAATTGCGGGCGCCTCCGCCGGTGTAGATGTAAGACCATTCTATCGGATCCTTGAAGTGTTTGTAAAAGAGCGCCACGGAAATCAGTTCCGAGGGTGAAGGATAGAATTCATACCTCAGATCCGCGTTCTGAATATAAGCTGTTTTCAAATCAGGATTACCCATGATGCGGTTGAACAAATCAAAATCGTAGTAAGAGGCCGGGGAAATTTCCCGGAATTCGGGCCGGTTTGCCGACATTCCGTAAGCAACCCTCAACAACTTCTTTTTATCGAAATTGTAACTCATATTGATTGAAGGAAAAATATTGGTGCACAGGTAATCCTTTTCTTTTGTCCTTTGTTCCGTTCGTGTAATGTAGTTGGTAAGTTTCATGTCGTTGTATTCGAAACGAGCTCCGGCATAGATATTCAATTTGCCTGCCGGAATATTCACCGCCAGATAACCGGCGAGTAAAAGATTGTTTCCCTTATAATTATCGGCATTATTTGTCGTTTCATCTATTTGCAATTTGTTATATCCGTAATTTTCGGGGATCAGCACGTTTTTGATCACATCTGCATAATACAGATTGTATCTATCCTGCAAATCGGTGCCGAACAAGTAATTGAATTGCCTGTTGTTGTATGCCCGGTCACGGAATTCTCCGTATGCTCCGGCTTTCAGTGTCGGATTGAAGTACCCGGAGTTGAATTCATGCGTGTAATTTACTCCTGCGGCATACATGTACTCATCCATTTTATAGAAATCGCGCATGATACCGCCCGCATTGAGCGACATCAGGCCGTTGTAAGGATCCGACTCCACCGACAGGTATTGCTGACGTTTTATGATTCTTCTATCCGGTTGATTTTTATCGGCATAGGAAAAACCGAAAGTCCAGTCCAAGTCGTCCTGTCCGGTCAGTGTATGATTTCCGGAGAACTGTCCGTTGTAAGACATCCGGCTGTTGTACAAATATTCCGACTGTTCCTGTTTTCCGCTGTTATACTCATATCCGGTACGTTCCGTATAACGATTTTTACCGGATTGATTGAAAATATTTCTAAACTCAAACTTATGGTTTTTATCGGATAGAAGGGAGAGGTTCAACAGAACTCCCACTTTGGAATCCGATATGTATTGGTTGTCTAAGTAATCGTTTTCCGCCTCATGTGTATCCAAAATAACATTATAAATGCCGTATTGGGTGTTTTTCATGCGGTCGTAAATGCGGTTGGAATGTGAATAGCTGAGGGCGGAAATCAGTCCCCATTGTTTACCCGATTCCGTATTGAATTTCCGGTTTAAAGTCGCAGAGATCCGTTGGTCGGGTAGAGGCTGTTTGGTGTGTATGGTCCAGTTGTTATTGAATCCTTCTTTGCTCGTAATATCCGTTTCTGTGGGGTTATTGCCGTTCAACCGTTCCGGAACCACCCTTTTCAAATCCCTGTAACCGTTATCAAAGCCTAAAAAATCCGTTTGGCTTCCTTTGTTGTACTTGAAATCATGGAATTGGGTTTTCGTATTGAGATTCGTTCCATAACTTAACTGAAAGCTATTTTCGGAAGGCATGTTTTTCGTTTGTATCTTGATGAATCCTCCTGAAAAATCGGCCGGAAGTTCGGGTGAAGGAGATTTTACAATCACAATATTTTCGATCTGGGAACTGGGAATGATATCGAATGAGAATGAGCGGGAATCCGCTTCGGAACTTGGAACGGCACTGTTATTGATCCACACGTTATTGTAACGTTGGGACAGTCCCCTTGCTATTACGAATTGATCATCGATGATCGAAATTCCCGGAATCCGTTTGATTACTTCCGATGCGTCTTTATCTTGTGTACGGGTGATTTGTTGGGAAGAAACACCGCTTGTTACGGTCAATGCTGTTTTCTGCGCCTGCAACATTGCTATTTCGGTATTGCTTCTGCGTATTCCGGTCACTACCACTTCCGTCAATTGTGTTTCCATTTCCGTCATGATGATGGCGATGGGAGTTGTCTTGTCTGCAACAACCTCGATGTCTGCTATTTCAATCGGCTCGTAAGAAAGGTAACTCGCTTTCAATGAATACTTTCCGGGTGATAATCCGTTGATTTTGAATTTGCCGTCAAAATCGGAACTGGTTCCTTTATTCAAAGAAGGAATTGATACAATGGCGCCGATGATTGTCTCTCCTGTTTTTTTATCTGTTGCAATTCCTTCGATGGTTCCGGTTTGAGCTGCCAGTTTGCTTGTAATTATAAAAAAAATGCCTAATAAAAACTGAATTTTTCTAACCATATAAATTTGTCTTGAACTTTTTTTGATGCAAAGGAAGTCCTAAATTATTACGATGTTATTTCGGAAGAATTAAGAATATATTAACGTGAATGGAACGTCGTTTTTTTGCTTTTTGACGTTTTTCTCTCCCGACGTTTTGAACTGCACCCCCCAAATTTTTTGTCCAACTTTTGAGGTGTAGTTCAGAAATAGCTATCGGGCATCCTAATCTTTGCCACGTGAAATAACGGTTAGCGATAAGTGTTTCGTGATTAGAAAAAATTATCTTTGTAGTTAAATTTAATAATTACTAAAATGAAAAGAACAAGCCCTATTTTGACCATTATCCTGTTGTTAATGATAGGATGCGGAAAGAATATATAGACTAATAACTGATTTGGATATTTCCGGAATGCCTGATATGTTTGAAAACAAATTGATTCAAATAATCAATGATGAGGTTTTGATTGATGAATTATTTTATTTAACAAACATTGATAATTTGTCATTGGATCATTGTTTAACCGGTTTGGGATGGTCCTTATTGGAATTTGTGGATAAATAACGGAAAATAAAAATATATTTCACTACTTTTGTCCATGTCGTTTATTATTTGTGGTGAAATGAAAGTACGACATCCGGACGAAACCGCAAAGCGAGACTGTTCCGGTTTTTTGTCCGGATTCATGGAAAATAAAAATGTATAACCCGATAACTAAATTGATTATGATTTCAAGAAGCAGTATTTTATTGGTCTTTTGCCTGTTTACTCTTAGTACCTATTCTGCTAAAACAGATACGATTACAACATACAGTCAGGTAATGCAAAAAGAGATTGAAGCGGTAGTGATTACACCGGATGATTATTCTGTTACGGAAGCTTTTCCTGTAATCTATCTTCTTCATGGATACGGCGGTAGTTCTGTAAAAGACTGGCCTGCAAAGGAGAAAGGGACCGCAGCGTTATCCGACCTTTATCATGTGATTATTGTATGTCCCGACGGAGGGATTGGAAGCTGGTATTTCGATAGTCCTGTCGATAAAAATTCCCAGTATGAAACTTATGTGGCAAAGGAACTGGTGCAACTAATCGATAGTAAATACAAAACAATTGCATCGCCCAAAGGCCGGGGCATCACCGGTTTGAGTATGGGAGGACATGGGGCTTTATACCTGGCATTCAGGCATCAGGATGTTTTCGGAACAGCTGGAAGCATGAGCGGCGGGGTGGATATCCGTCCGTTTCCGAATAATTGGGATATTATCAAGCGTTTGGGCAGTTATGCTTCAAATCCTGAAAATTGGGAAAAGAATACGGTAATAAATATGGTCCATTTACTGACTCCTAATTCTTTGGCCCTGATCATCGATTGCGGTTCGGAAGATTTTTTCTATAAAGTCAATTGCCGGTTACACGAAAAGTTGTTGGAACGGAATATCCCGCATGATTTTATTTCCAGGCCGGGTGGACATAACTGGGATTACTGGAAAAATGCGGTTAAGTATCAATTCCTGTTTATGAGCAGTTATTTCGAGAAAAACAATGACGGAAAAATGGGAAAATGAAGGAAATGAAAATAATAAATACTTTTTAGTTACTTTGAATTCCCGATTCTTTCAGAAATTCCAAAGGAGTTTGGCCGGTTATTTTTTTAAAGACATGGAAGAAAGAGCTTCGGGAATTGAATCCGCACTTTTCCGACAAAGCGGTCAAGGTATATTGATGGATTGAGTCGGTTTGAGCTTTTTTCTTGAATTCGGTTACGCGGTATTTATTGACGAAATCGGTAAAATTTGTTTTCAGGTTTTGATTCAGTACTTGAGATATCTTGGCCTGAGGATATTTTATGGCGGCGGAAGCATCGGCCAGTTTCAGTTTGGAGTTCAGATAGGGTTGTTCCCGCTCCATGTATTCGAGCAATGCGTTTCTGATCAGAATGGATTCTTCTTCTACCAATTTGGAATTTTGATATTTTTCGGAATGATCCATTCGTTTTTTTACAGGATCAACGATTTTTTTCTTTAAATTACTTAACTTTATAAGTTGAATCCTGTAAAAATAAATTTCCGTCAAGATAATGAGGATGGAAATTCCTATCCAGAAATAAGTCGCATAAGACTTTTTCTTGAGAATCAATATGTTTTTTTCCGGTTCGAGGCTGCCTGCTTTTCGTATATGAAGTTTGTATCTTCCCGGTTTCACATCGGTGTAACTGATCTGGTTTTGTCCGATTAACCTATTCCAGGTGGAATCCTGTCCGTCCAATTTATATTCGTAAATTTCGGATTTGAGTATTCCGAAATCCAGACCGGAAAAACGGATATCCACGTTGTCCTGATTCGATTCGAGATGGATGATGGAGGTAAATTCGGGAGCATATTGTAAGGATGGAGTTCCGGGCTTTATTCTTTTTCCTCCGATATATACCGCTGTGACGACAATGGGTTTCTTTCCCGGATCTGTTTTGGGATTTTCCGGCGGCAGGGTATGCAATAATCCTTTTTCATTGGCCCACCAAATGGTTCCTTCTTCGTCCTTTTGAACCGAATGGTTGAACAATAGGGCCGGTATTCCGTCGGTTAATGAGAAAAGAAAATAATTGCCGGTTTGTTTATCAAAGCGGATTAATCCTTTTGCAGTTGAAATCCAGAGGTATCCGAAGTTGTCTTCTATCGTGCTGATGGCAAATATGTCCGGAAGCAAGTTTTTGTCCGTGTAGTGTTTTCCTGCGGACAATGATTTGTCGATCTGAACCAGACCGTTTTTTTCACTGCAAATCCAGATATCTCCCGAACTATCCTGGTAGAGGTGCCGGATCATTTTCAGATTCGGATTAAAACCGGCTGGAAAAATATCTTTCCGGATCGTTTGTGTCTTATTGTCGTATAGACAAACCCCTTCGGCCGTACCGATCCATATCCGGTTGTCGGAATCACATAAAATACTATATACCAGGTTGTCTGTTAATCCCGAATCGGACGAAGTGTATTGTGTTATTTTCCCGGTATGGGGATCGAAGCAGATGACCCCGCTCAATGTTCCGAACCAGATCCGTTTGTCTTTATCCGAAGTAAAAGAATAAAAGGAATTGTTCGTGAATAATTGTTCGTCTTTGAATTCGGACAAAGTCATTGTTTGAGGATTGAAAGTATATAATCCGCCACTGTATGTCCCGATTAGAAATTGATTGTTCCAGGGGAAAATACTCAGGATGATGTTTGATTTCAAGACACGGGTATTTTCCGACGAAAAATTCCTGAAGACGGATTCTTTTTCCGAGATGAAGAAGAATCCGTTTCGTGTACCGATGATTTTCCGTCCGTCGTTCCCGATCCAGAAAGAACGGACATTCAAATCGAGCGTATTTAGTTTTCCGGGAAGAGAATAAACCCGGAAGATATCCCTTGAAATGATATTATAATTTAAACCGGAAAAAAAAGTTCCGATCCAGAAAGTTTGATCGTCAAGTAGAAAAGAATAGATGGCATTTGAGCTGATGCTGTAAGGATTATTCGGATCGTGGGTGACGGAAGATACGGATTGGTTTTCCAAAGAGACTATTTTCAATCCGCCACCGTTTGTTCCTACGTATAATTTGTTTTGATGGAAGTTCAGATTCAGGATGCAATTGTTTCCCAGGTTCGTGAAACGGGTAAAAGTTTTGGATGGGATATCGAAAACAAGAACTCCCGTATTTTCGGAACCGATATAAATTTTCGATCCTACCTGAATCAGGCAATAAAATTTGTTCAATATATTATTTGTGGGAGAATAGAGGTATTTTTCGTGTTTCCGGTGGTGGGGGTTATAATAAATCAATCCGTCGTCACTTGTTAACCAGCAATTGTCTCCGGAATCGATGATGATTCCCGTCAGATGTCCGGTACTGTTTATTTCGGTTTTTTCGATGGAATTTTCTTTTTGGGTAAACAGACCATGATCCGTGCAGATATAAAGAGTCTCTTTATGAAATTTCAAGGCGCGGACGGCAATAGGATTGATGCCCGGTAATTCGACTGTCCGGATGGAACCGGATTTTCTTGATAAGACTTTAAGTCCGAAGTTTGTTCCCACCCATAACCGGTTGGAGTCTGTTTCGCAGATTGTATAGATGGTTTCATTATTAAAATCGGGATATACTTCCACATTGATCCCGTCGAAACGATTGAATCCGTTTTGTGTTCCCAACCAGATGAATCCGGCGGAATCCTTGTAAATAGCATTGATTGTATTATTGGAAAGCCCGTTATCCGTATTTATCGTGGTGAAATGTAAATCAGGGCCGAAAGAAGAAGCGGGAAATACATTTCCCGAAAACATAAATAAAAGAAAAATTATTTTTCTCATCCGTTACCTCTCATTTAATTACAAAGTTAGTAAAATCATTTCAAATTTCAAATTCCGTCACAACGAAAACCGTTTATACCTTATCCAGAATCTCCTTCCCTCAACCGTTCAATTCGAAAAAAAAAATGAAAATAAGTCCAGAATTATTATTTTTAGACTAAAAAATCCCGGAATAACAATTGTTTTAACATTTATGCCCATACTTTTGTCATCGTTACAACGAAAAATTGAAATCACAAATTCATTTATATTAATAAACATGATTTATGAAGAAATTCACAATTAACTTATCCGGAAAATCCGTTTTGTTGGCTTTTCTGATGTTTTGCGGAGGAAGCTATTACAACGGATTTGTTTATGCTGATGAAAAAGGAGAAACGAGTATTTTTCAAGGAAACCTGAAAGTAACCGGCGTTTTGAAAGACACCGGTGGAGAACCGGTCATGGGAGTTTCCGTTACTGTGGTTGGTACCGGTCTCGGAACCACTTCCGACTTGGATGGTAAATTCCAGGTTACGGTACCTAACACCCAATCTAAACTGGAATTCCGATATCTGGGATTTGCAACGAAAGTAATAACTGTCGGAAATCAGACAACTTTTGAAATCACGATGGAGGAGGATTCCAAACTGTTGGACGAGGTGGTCGTGATAGGATACGGTTCTTTGAAGCGCTCCGACCTGACGGGAGCCGTGAGTTCGGTCTCCATGCCGACTTTGCTGCTGAGTTCGCAGACCAATGCTTTCGGAGGAATGACGGGAACCGTATCGGGAGTTAATATTATACGTAACAATAATAAACCGGGAGGTACGTATGATATTGTCGTCCGGGGATTAAGCTCCATTTCCGGGACCAATGCTCCGCTGGTGGTAATAGACGGGATCCCGGTTCCGGCTCAAGGTTCCGGGCAAACAGGTTTTACAACCGGGTTGGAAAGTATCAATCCGGATGATATTGAGAAAATAGACATTCTGAAGGATGCTTCGTCAACGGCTATTTACGGTTCACGAGCTTCCAACGGCGTTATCATTGTTACCACCAAGCGGGGAAACCTTGGAAAACCGAAAGTGGCTTATTCGGGATATGCGGGCTGGAGAGAATATACCCATGTTCCGGAAATGATGTCGGGTGACGAATATGTACAGTTAGCCCGTGAAGCCGCCCGTGCACAGAATAATAATGTTTATAAACCCGATGAACAGGTTTTTACCGATCCGTCCGAACTTAAAGCCGTGCAGGATCATCATTATTATGATTGGCTGGGCGCTATTTCAAATCCGGCGCTTATTACAAATCATTCCCTTCAGGCTTCCGGAGGTACGGATGCCGCAAAATATGCGCTTTCGGGAGGATATTACTTCGAAGACGGTATGGTGAATCCGCAAGATTTTACCCGTTATACTTTCCGGTCTGTTATGGATTTGAAATTATCGGAACATGTCACGTTCGGCGGGAGCATGTATTTGACTCATACGATACGGAATACGGGTAACAGCGATTTGTTGCAGGATGCCCTCCGTATGCGTCCCACGCAACATCCCGAAAGTCTTGTCGATGGAAGTGAAATGTGGAAGTATGCCAGTAACGGTTTGTTTAATCCGTTGACTACGAATCAAAATGAGTTCAATCAAACCAAAACTTCCAATATTTTTGTCAATGCATACCTTGCAGTCAATCCTGTAAAAGGACTTGAATTGAAATCCTCGTTTTCACCGAGATTACAGAAAGACATGATCGGACAATACCGGGGCAAATGGACTAAAGCTAATCAGGGAACAACAGCCGGAGCTACTAATAATTACCGCAAAAATGATTATACGGACTTCGTTTGGGATAATATTGCCAATTATAAATGGTCTAAAGGGATTCATAACCTGGATATAACCGGCGTTTTCTCCATGCAGCAGAATGTGATGGAAGGGATATACGGACAATCCCAATACCTGACATTCAATTCCTTGTGGTATAACTTGCAAGGAGGTTCTACCAATTCGGCTCAGTCGAGTTATACCCAATCCAGTCTGATGTCTTATCTGGCAAGGGTCAATTATACCTTATTGGATAAGTATCTGATTACGGCATCTATGCGTTATGACGGTTCTTCCAAACTGGCCGAGGGCAACAAATGGGGGTTGTTCCCATCGGCTGCCGTCGCATGGCGCCTTTCGGAAGAATCTTTCCTGATGGACCTGCGATGGCTGTCTAATCTGAAACTCCGGTTGAGCTACGGAGAAACCGGTAATGATTCCGTAAGCCCGTATTCTACCGACGGACGGATTTCCGGCTCTCAATATATTGTAATCGGAGGTTCGGGAGTCGTAGGAAATGTCCCCAACAATCTTCGTAATACCAAATTGACATGGGAACGATCGGCAGAATATAATCTTGGCCTCGATTTCGGATTATTCGATTCCCGTATTTCCGGAAATATTGATGTATATAACAGGCTTACCACGAATTTGATTATGCCTAGATCGGTCCCTGCTACTACCGGTTATTCTTCCGTTACGGATAACGTCGGTTCGGTACGCAACAAAGGAATTGAAGTGACGGTGAACACTTTGAATGTGAAGAGCGGCCGGTTTACCTGGCGTACAAACATCAATCTTGCTTACAACAAAAACGAAATTGTAGATCTGGTGTTCAAAGAAGATTTGGGAGCTTATTCCGAACAATTGGAAGGAATGGTCGGAGATTTTAACAACAAATGGTTTATAGGACAACCAATAAAGATCAACTGGGCATACCAGACATTGGGGGTATGGCAGTTGGGAGAAGAAGCCGAAGCTTTGAAACACGGACTGAAACCCGGTAACTACCGCGTTAGGGATTTCAACGACGACGGAGTGATCAGCGCTAACAAAGATCAGTTTCTTTATGGTCATCAAACTCCCGACTGGACAGGAGGTATGACCAATATGTTTAATTACGGAAATGTTGATTTTAGCGTCAATATGTATTTCCAGACAGGTGCCAAGATAAGAAGTCAATTCTATGTGTCGTATGCTCTGGAAAACAATAATCAGAATTTCAATAACATGAAAAAAGATTATTGGACGCCGGAAAATCCGACCAATGCTTCCGCTCAGCCTTCCAACATGGGTTCTTACCGTGGATCGGATGCTACGCATCTGATATTCGGTACGGATTTTCTGAAAGTTGGTTATGTTACTCTGGGATACACGGTTCCTAAAAAAATCTTATCGAAAGCCGGACTGAATCAGTTCAGGTTCTACGCAACCATGCAGAACCCGTTTACGTTTACTTCATTCCCGGGTTTTGATCCGGGACAGCCGAACGCAAGTATTGGAACTACCGATATGATCACACGAAATATTATTTTTGGCCTCAATTTCTTATTTTAATTAAATGCATACGACAATGAAATCAAATAAGTTTATTCACATCATTATTTTTGTTCTATTCGTCCGGATGTTGACTTCCTGTTCGGGTTTCCTCGATGAGGTGAACTATTCGAGCCAGTCTGCCGAGACTTATTATGCCACTCAACCGGGATATGAAAGTTTGGTCAACGGTTGTTACGCTTCGCTGAAGGATGTTTACAATTCGCTGGATTATTTCTTCCTGGCGCAAATAGGTACCGACTTGGGGACACAAAGCTCCACGACAAGCATTTCTCCGGTCAATGCCTATACTTTGCAATACGATGCCAATCAAGGGAATGTGTCTTCCTTGTGGAATAACCTCTATAGAGGGTTGAAGAATTTTAATGCGGCCATTACTCGCGCTTCAAAAGTGATCACTTCCGGTCCGGAAGGAATGAACGCTTCTCTCCTGGAGCAACGTGTGGCCGAAATGAAAGCGCTCAGGGCGTTATATCTTTTCGAGATTATCCGGAATTGGGGGCAGGCGCCTCTCATTACGGAAGAATATATGGCTCCGGTTACTACTGCTAAGTATAACACCGAACAGGAATTTTACGAACAAATTCTTTCGGATCTCAGCGACGCCAATCTGGAACTGTTACCCTGGAAACAAACCGGAGGCAATTATGGACGGGTGTCGAGGGCTGCCGGTAAACACCTTCGCGCCTTGGTTTATCTGACTCGCGGATATTCTCCGGCAGCTGTTTCAGATGATTTCAAAAAAGCTTATAATGATGCTGTCGAAGTATTTAATAATTCCGGACATAAATTATTGGACGATTACATGATGGTTCACCGCCAGGCCAATCAGACGAACGACGAGATCCTATTCAGTCTGGGGTTTGCCAATCAGGCCAATTACAATACCAATGCATGGCCTAAATTCTATCTGTTCCCTTATAGAGAAGGTTATCTCGGATTGTCGAAATCCAATATTTACAGCAATGATTGGGCCACCGTAATGCCTACCAAATGGGCTTATATGCAATTCGACTGGATGAAAGACCGCCGTGCGTCGGTGACTTTCATGAGTCCTTTGAATTCTAATCCGGCTACTTCCACCAATGGTAATCAGTACGGACAAAATTTCTTTCAATGTACGAGTGCTGTGGCCGGTAAGTTCGCTCTTGGAGACACCTGCCTCTATTTCCCTGTTCCGACGGATACTAAATTCCGTTTCTGGACGCAGACGGATAAAGAGGCGCAGTCGACAGGAGAACATCCTTATGTAGTGTATAATTACCCTTCCGGAGACCCGGCGGATATGTCGCCGGTTGTCGGAGAAAACGACTACTTCATCAACGGATACCAGGCTTCAAGCGGATTTTCGCGTGCCTGGAACCCGGTCTGGAAATTCAAAGATAACAACACTACATATAGTGAAGGAAATGCCAATACAGGTACTCGTAATATCTATATCTTTCGTTTGGCAGAGACCTGCCTGATTGCCGCCGAGGCTGCCGTAAAGAGTAATGATAATGCAAATGCTTTACTGTGGATTAACAAAGTGCGTAGCCGTGCTTCCGTCAATGCTCCTCAAGCCGGATTGCCCGGCTATACGGGTACGCTGACAATAGATGATATCCTGGACGAAAGAGGCCGTGAACTGTTGGGAGAGGGTTCGCGCTGGAACGATTTGCAACGTACGGGCCGGTTGCCTGTGCTGACAATTAAATATAATTGGGATTTACGGAATATCGGGACAACACTTCTTACGCAAGAATCGTTTAAAAGTAAATTCAACCGGCGTCCTATACCTATTGATTGGCTGAATTCCCTTTCTAACGGACAGGAGCTTGGCAATAATCCCGGATGGTGAAACTCCAATCCTGTAGGAACTTAAAATTTTATGCCCTTACGGGGAGTCATTTTTACTGATAATTATTAAAATACAGATATGAAAAAAATACTTTTTAGTGTATTATTGTCTGCGATTTGTTTGTTTGTCCGTTCGGCGGAAATCGTCGTTACATCTCCCGATAGGAATTACAGGATGAACGTGTATGACAAGGAAGGTTGTATTTATTATTCCGTCTTATACAGAGATGAGCCGGTTGTATTGGAATCGCTGCTCGGCATAAACGGCAACGGGGAATGGAAAGACGGAATCCGGATTGACAAGTACGCCTTTTCTCAGGCAGACACGCTCTGGAAACCGGTCTATGGTGAACGTAGCGTCGTACGGGACCGGTGCAATCAATATGAAATAAATCTGGTGAAAACCGCTAATCCCCGTCAGCGACTGCAATTGGTAGTTCGCGCTTATAACGAAGGGATTGCTTTTCATTATCGCTTTCCGGGAGGCGAGTATCTCCATATCTCCAATGAATATACGGAATATGCTTTTCCGGGAGGAACAAAAGCGTGGTTTACCAGGCAGGCACAGGCTGTTTATGAATTTTTGCCGTTGCAGGAATGGAAGGGTGAAAGCGAGCGGCCTTTGGTGTTAGAATTGCCGGATAATTTGTATGTGTTGCTTACCGAAGCTGGAGTGGTGAATTATGTACGTACCCGGTTTGTTGTGTCGAAAAATAAACCGAATACGATTACCGGTTCCATGTATGGCGCCGTAGATGATATAGCTCCATATCAAACGCCCTGGAGGGTGGTGATGGTTGCCGATAAACCGGGAAAGCTGATAGAAAATAACGACTTGCTGCTCAATCTGAATAAGCCTTGTGAAATAAAAAATCCCCAATGGATTCGTCCGGGAAAAGTCATGCGGGAAGTGACGCTCACTACCGAAGGCGGAAAAGCTTTGGTCGATTTTGCCGTAAAACGTCATTTACAATACATTCATTTCGATGCGGGCTGGTATGGTCCCGAAGGAGACAAATTGTCCGATGCGACTACGGTAACGCTGGATCCTGCCCGCAACAAGAAAATAGATGCCCTGAACCTGCAGGAAGTCATTGCGTATGCCAAGGAACACGGCATCGGAGTGATTCTCTACGTCAATCAACGGGCGCTGTATCGACAATTGGATGAAATTTTGCCTTTATACAAAAGTTGGGGTGTTGCCGGAATCAAATTCGGGTTTGTACAGGTCGGATCGCAGTTCTGGACCACATGGATGCACGAGGCTGTGAAAAAATGCGCTGAATATGGACTGATGGTGGACATCCATGACGAATACCGTCCGACGGGATTCAGCCGGACTTTTCCCAATCTGATGACACAAGAGGGAATTTACGGTAATGAAGAATTTCCCGATGCGACTCACAATGTTACCTTACCGTTTACCCGCTTTACACAGGGAGCCGCCGATTATACCATCTGTTATTACCGCCGGAAATGGGACCATAGCACGCAACCCGATACCGGGTACGGACTGGTGAATGCCCGGTTACTGAAAACAACCCCGGCGCACCAGTTGGCGATGGCTGTCGTGTATTATAGTCCGTTACAGTATTTGTATTGGTACGATAAGCCGTCCGATAGCCGGGATGAACCCGAACTGGAATTTTTTGATCGTGTACCTACCGTTTGGGACGATACCAAAGTGGTTCAGGGCGAAATAGGAAAATACATTACCGTGGCCCGCCGTAGTCGTAACGATTGGTTTATAGGTACGATGACCAACAATGAAGCCCGGAAATTAACCGTTGCATTGGATTTTTTACCGGAAGGAAAGACTTATCTTGCTCGTATTTACTCCGATGATCCGAATGCGGTGAGCCGGACGAAAGTGGGTATTAAAACGATGAACGTAACGCGCAAATCGGTCATTACCGCGGAGATGCCCGCTTCGGGCGGTCAGGCTATATGGATCCAGGAGCAAAGCGGGTTTGTTCATCCGGGGGTGCTTCATACGCAGGCAGATATAGAACAGATGCGCCGTTTGATCGGTAACCGGATTGAACCTGCATACGGCTCTTTTCTTTTATTGAAAGAACATAAGTCTTCTCAGGCGGATTACCGGATGGAAGGCCCTTTTCCCGTGATTTCCCGCGACGGGGAATATCGTCATACCAAAAGTAAAATGGAAGCCGATTTCAGCGCCGCTTATCAGAATGCTTTGATGTGGATATTGACGAATAATGAATCGCATGCCCGTAAATCGCTTGAAATACTGACTTCTTATGCCGACAGTCTGACATTGATTCCTGAAACCAACGATGCGCCGCTATTGGCCGGTCTGGAAGGATTAAAAATCATTTACGCCCTTGAGGTATTGAAGTACACTTATCCGAAAATTACGGACGGGCAACTGAATCATATTGACCGGATGTTCAGGGAAATATTTATCCCTGTGATGGATCGCTTTTACACCCGCAAGCCTTATACCAATGGGAATTGGGGACCGATTGTCTCGAAGACTTACATGGCGGCGGGTATTTATTTCGACGACCGGGAAATGTATGACAAAGGAAAGAATTTTTACCTGAATGCCCGTGATAACGGAACGATCGGCTATTACATCAGCGGCAAAACCGGCCAGATACAAGAGAGCGGACGCGATCAGGGACATTGTATGCTGGGTATCGGAGCAATGGCGACACTTTGTGAAATTGCATGGAAACAGGGAGACGATCTTTATTCGGCCCTGGATAACCGCCTGATGAAAGGTTTTGAGTATGTTGCCAAATACAACCTCGGTTATGATGTGCCTTTTGAAACCTGGAAGGATATCACGGGAAAATATTGCGAATGGACGGTTATTTCCGATAAAGGCCGCGGACGGTTTATTCCGGTTTTCGATATGGCATACAATCATTACGTCAATCGTAAAGGAAAGAAAATGACTTATACGCAGCAGGTATTGGGAAAAATTCGCCCGGAAGGTTTTGACCGGGACCAGCCGTCGTTCGGTAGCTTGTTATTCAACGATATTAAAAAATAATCAATGCAAAATTCTACCCTTTGGGCCGATGTGGCTCATCCCATTTTTATCGGTATTCATGGTAATTCGGAAAATCCCGAAATATTGGAAGATTTGAATTATGTCAACATCGATATTCTGGACCATAAAGAAAAACAAGTTGATTATCAGGGATGTATGGCTATTAATGCCGGTGATGGGAATAAATGATAAAAATTATTGTGGAGAACCGGTAATGACTTATAAGAAACCGGATGTAGGCAAAACATTTCCTAAAGAAACTCCGGTTGAAAGTGATGAATTCAATTCCGGGAATCTTGGTTTGCAGTGGCAATGGCATGCAAATCCCGGTCAGGCTTGGGGATTTTTCGTGTCGTGGTAAAAGAAGGGGGAATATGCTCTTTTTCTTACAGTACGGACGGCCGGAAATTCAAAGAATCCGGGATGCGGTTCAATGCCCGCCGGGGAAAATGGATCGGCGCTAAAATGGGAATGTTTATCCTGAATAAAACTCCCGGTTCCGAACGATCCTGGGTAGACCTGGACTGGTTCAGGGTTGAGAAATAAAAGAATTTCCGGATCGATCGAGTCAAATGAAAATAAAAATGATGAAGATACTAATTTTGAGTTTATTAGCTTTGATAATCATGACATCCTGTTCGACAGGGAAACAGGAAGAATCCTTCGATGTGAATCGTGCTTTGAAGTATTGTGATACGCAGGTAAAAAGAACGTTGGCGGAAATAGGAGATACCGTCATGATGCCGCGTAATATCATGGACAGCCTGAGCCATTGGTCCCTTGTCCCGGTCGAAATATCGGAGTGGACGGCCGGCTTCTGGCCGGGAATTCTTTGGTATGACTATGAAAATACAAAAGATGAGAAGATAAAAGAACATGCGATTCACTATACGGAATTGTTAGCCCCTCTGACTAAGCTTCCGGCTTATGACCATGATCTCGGATTTCAGATTTTTTGCAGTTATGGAAATGCCTGGCGTTTGACCGGTAAAGAGGAGTATAGGCAAATTATCCTGAATGCGGCAGATACTTTGGCAACCCTGTTCAATTCAAAAGTCGGTACCATCCTCTCCTGGCCCCGGGAGATAGAACCTCGTAACTGGCCTCATAATGTTATTATGGATAATATGATAAATCTGGAAATGCTGTTCTGGGCAGCCAAAAACGGAGGAAACAGGAATTTGTACCATATTGCGGTGGAACATGCCGTCACCACCATGAAGAACCATTTCCGCGAGGATGGTTCCGGCTATCATGTCGCGGTGTACGATACGATCACCGGCCGTTTGATCAAAACTGTGACCCACCAGGGATATGCCGACGAAACGATGTGGGCCAGAGGACAAGCTTGGGCTATCTACGGATATACCCTGGTGTACCGCGAAACAAAGGATGTTCGATTCCTTCGTTTTACCGAAAAAATAACGGATATTTATCTGCAACGTTTACCGGAAGACTTTGTCCCTTATTGGGATTTTGACGCTCCTAATATCCCCGATGAACCCAAAGATGCATCTTCCGCTGCCATTGTCGCTTCCGCCCTTTTGGAACTATCAGGTCTGGAAGATAACAAAGAGAAAGCCGCAGAATATAAAACGGCTGCTGTGAAAATGCTGAAAAGCCTCTCATCGGCCGGTTATCAAAGCAGGGAAAGTAAGCCCTCGTTCCTGCTGCATTCCACAGGACATATGCCGAACGGTTCGGAAGTGGATGCATCGATCAATTATGCCGACTATTATTATATTGAAGCATTGATCCGATTGAAAAGCATGCGGTAAAATGGAATGTTTTTAATACAAAACCTGACTCCATCCCTGTTATTTACAAATATGAAGAATAACTTCTCAGTTATTATGTTTAAGATATTTGTATATATGAAATAGATTTATTTTTATTTTTCCTTGAATAATTTGCATAATTAAGAATAAATTTTATTAACTTTGATGAATTTGATATACTTTAATATCAAAATTGAAAACAAAACTATAAAAATAATAATAATGTTGTTTATTATTTTTGTAGTTTTGTTTTGACACTGATTCCTTTAACTTTTTCTTGTTAATAAACATGAACGATTTCTTAATACCGTACCATGATTTGTGTTATCATCGCTTGGATGTAAGGATTACAGCCGTGAAGGACACCATTTTCGATGCGTGGCCGGGAGCAATTATCCGGAATAATCTTTTGTTTGCTTCGGAACAAATACCGGTTGGTGGAGAAATGTCGCTGAGGGAAAAAATTAACAGGATTCCGTTGTTATCATCTCATCCGTTATACAAAGATTTGGCCGGCGGGTTTCCTCGTGGTTACCAGGTTACATTACAATCTAACCATGATATGACTTCTTCCGTCTTTTTAAGGAAAAATGAAATCTTGTGTTTTTCCGTCATCCTGATTGGAGATATGGCTCAATATTTTAACTATTTCATTCGGGCAATCCGGTTGATGTGTCAGCGAGGTTTCGGATATCCGATGGTTCCGTTTTTGTTGATCGATGTCAATGAAAGGTCTTATTCGGGAGAATGTCAATTATTGGCAACAGAGCAATCCGGCTTGTCGGACCGGTTACAATACCCTGTACGATTAAGCGACTTTTATCCCAATCAGCCAAAGGGGAATAAAAAATCACTAAAAATAATGTTCGAGACTCCGGTCAGCTTATTTAAACAAACCAAGAAAAAAGACACTAAAATCAGTTATCAGGATAAAACCAACGGGTTTCCGAGTTTTTATCAATTGGTACGCTCGATGGTTTTCAGGTTACAAAAACTGCACACTTTATATGTAGATCCGGATAATTATTTTGATTCGGAAGAACAGATAGAAGATTATTTGAATCATGCGCGGGAATGTTCGCTGTTGGCGGCTGATATCCGTAAAATAGTCCTGCAAAGCACTCCCAAGAAAGAAACGGAGGATCGGATTCAATTTGGCGGTTATATAGGAGAATTGTCGTTCGACGGTGATTTTTCGGGTTATATCCCGCTTTTGCGGTTTATGCAGGAATTGGGAGTGGGAGATGGTGTGGTTTATGGGATGGGGAGGTTTCGAACGAATATAAAGTGAAAATTATGAATTGAAAAATTAAAGGTTTATGAAACAGTTTATTTTTTTACTGGGAGGATACGACCTGGAAATGCTTGAAATCAAAAGAATACTGGAGTCAAGAGATGATATTCTCGTCTTTGATGAGCATTTGAGATGGGATAATGCGGATTTATCCATGTATAGTACAGTCTTGAAAAAATATGGTAATAATGCGGATGTAATGATCTATGGGATCGAATTATACGAAAAGAATATTTCATCTGTTCCTGAAAATTATCATCGGATTGATCATCATAATGATTTAAATGATAAAAATTCGGCATTGGAACAAGTCGCTGAAATTCTGAGAATTAAACTTTCAAGGGAACAACAATTAATTGCGGCAAACGATAGAGGATATATTCCGGCAATGAAGGCCTTAGGAGCTGATCCCGGCGAAATTGAAGAAATCAGGAAAAAAGATAGGAACATACAAGGTGTCACGGAAGAGGATGAACAAAAAGCAGAAATGGCCATTAAAAACAAGGTGCTTGAACAGGACATTGTTGTCGTAAAATCGGAAACCAATCGTTTTTCCCCGATTTGTGACCGGCTATATCCATACGACAAACTACTGGTTTATACCTGTAATGAACTGATGTATTATGGTATTGGAAAGGAAAAATTAGCACAACAATTTGAGAATGAGATAAAAGAAGGGAAAATGTTTCATGGAGGAGGAGCAGAAGGCTATATCGGTACGGCAAGAGGCGCTTACTCCAACAACGAGATTTTAAACATGAAAAACAATATTATTCAACTAATCAATCAATAATAGTATTATGTACAGCTATCACATTTTTTATTTTCCGTTTATATGGGAAAATCCCGAAACAAAAGGAAAATTGTTTTCCGAACAAACTAATTTGTCGGTAATTCCGGTTAATACATATACCAACTGGTTACGCAGTCCTGATATGTCGGATAAGGAAAAGGAAGATTTTTACAATGAGCAAAACTTTTATTATAAGTATGTACACCCGGTTTTGTACGATAAAAAAGACAAAGAACCCATTGTCTGCCACTACGAAAGAAAAGAACCGCAGGAGCATGAAGTAAGTTATATCATTTCGGTAAAAGATGGAAAAACGTATAAACTGAAAGTAGATGCTATGAATCTTAACCTGTATGCTACAGGAGTGGGTATGTTGACTTTTTATCTGAAAAACGAAAAGGAAGATCAAAAAGAACCGCAGGATATTTTAAAGATTAATCAATATGGCAGACGAATATTTCCGCCGTTTTTTGCTGATATTGGCTTTAGAAACGAAACGGCGGTATTCCTGCAAATAGAAGGATTGAATGGCGAACAAAGCAATTTCTGCGAAGATTTTTCTTCATACGGAACGCCCAATTCCGACAATCTTTATACGGCATGGAGACCTGCATGTTTTATCAAATATTTGATTGCCGACTTGTCGGAAACAATAGAAATAAAACCCGTGATAGATGACAGGATGTTTGTATCTTCCTGGTATAAAAACAATGACTTGACTAAAAAATTCGAGCAGACTGAAGAATCGCTCGATGATTTTTTTAGCAAGGATGATTTTTGGTATAAATACCTTTTTGTAGATATTAACGACCCTACCTGTCAAAACGATGCAATGAAAAAAGAACTTGTTGAGAAGCATACTTACAAACGTTGGCAGAAAGGAGGTTCACTTTATGGAATTTCGCGCTATTCGTTTGTCATGCTTACAAACAATAAGTGTCCCGATTTTCTTTTGCAATACTTCCAAACAATGTACGCCCGAATGACAGAACTTGTACTTTTACAACGCGCTTCCCGGCTGCGTTTCTCGGACGAAGTAAACCGTTTGAGCAATCTTTCGAGAAAAAACGTCCCTGACAAAAAAATGATCGAACAAATCAGTTCTTTGTATAAGGAGTATATACGTTTTATCAATCGTATTTATTTTAAAGATGTTACTGCGCAGGAACAGGGAATAGAATTATACGACATGTTTTTCAAGACAATGAATGTGAGCGAACACGTAAAAGAATTGGACGAAGAAATAAATGAATTGAATGAGTATGTAAATATGCTTGATGATAAAATCCGGAATAAACATGCCAAGGCATTGAACACTATTGCGATTATATTTTTGCCTGCAACATTCGTGTTTAGTTGGTTCGGTATGAATGACTATTGGGATATTCCTTTATGGAAAGGATTTCTTATTGGTTTGTCTGCTTCGGCTGTTGGGAGTGTGATATTATTATATTTGATTAATAAATTTAAAAAATAAATAATATGGAAAGGAAAATTGACATTCAGTTATCGCCTTGGGTTTATACAGTATTTTTTGCCCTTATGGTTTGCGCAATTGTTTTCATAGAAAATTACTGTCAGAGGGGAGTGCCGTTTTGCAAAATGATTATTGTTGCTGTTTTTATGCTCTCGCTATTTATTGTTTCGGCAGTAGTTTTATACAAATCGTTCAAAATAAATGTGGAAAACAATGAAAAACAAAAAGAGTTTGAGCGCAAAAAGGAATGGGAAACATTTCAGCACAGTCTTTATAAAGAAGAAAGAGAGGAAAAATGGCATTACGATGCAATAAAGGCGCTTATTGAGAAATTAGACGACAAGGAAATTAAAGAGGAGTTTCCATTAAAAAAAGAAGTTGAAACATTAAAAACTGACTTGGCTGAACTGAAAAAAGAAAAAGATAAAAAATATTTCGTTGAGTTCGTAAATTCCTTAAAATCCAAAAAATAATAATATGAATACATTAACGGTAACATTAAAACAGCACACCCCCCTGATTCATTTTCAGCATGATCAGGAGGGCGCAACGCTTCGGGCTTCGGAAGTGAAGCCGAAGTTGGACAGGTTTATATTGACGAAACTTGGCAATGGCGATTATGGAAAAGGTAAAACTGAAGCTAAAAAGAGTGGTTTGACAATCGGAGGTCAAGAAACAGCGTTGGATTATAAAATGAAATTTATTGTTAATGAAGCACCTGAAATTTTCTACAACAATGAAGTTCAAAAAGACCGGCAGGGAAATGCACAAACCGTTATTCGTAAAGACGGACGGATTATTAAGAAACTTAAACCATATCCACTTTTCTTTGCCAATTTGAATACAAACATAGACAATCCTTTGGAATACAAATGTTTCAGTATGCTTCATAAACCTTTTGAAATGAAATTGCAAAGTTTTAACAAAGATTTATTGGATCAAATAGAGAAGCAGACCATAAACTTAGGTCAATTCTTTCAATATACAAACTTTGGCACTCGACAATCAAAGGGATTTGGTTCTTTTTATATTGAGGAAAATGATAAATTGCACGAAGATATTGAGGATTTAAAATACCGATTCAGTGTCGATGTCAGAAGTGAAAGTAAAAAGTGGCTTGATTTGTTTACTGCAATTGATCTATTTTATAAATCTTTGCGCAGTGGAATTAACATTTGTTGGGGTGATAAATTCTATATGAAACCGGCTATTTTTCAATATGCAAAAGATAGAAATTACGATTGGGACAAAAAATTAATAAAGGATTTCTTTTTTAATAATAATTCTCCAAAACAACAGAATGATTTTTTATTTAAGGACTTACTTGGATTATCAAGTGAAGAAAGCTGGATGTCATACGGGACAAATATCTCTAAGGAACATTCAACGTCAGATATTAAACGGTTTCAATCTCCAATTATCATCAAACCAATATTGAGAGATGGATATTTTGACGTTTTTGTAGATGCAAACCCAAATGCTAAAGAATTGTTTGAAAAGTATTGCGGCCAAGTATTTAATATAATACGGTCTAAGAATCCTGAAGAGAAACTTAAATTGAAAACATTTCCCAACTTTGACATTAATGATTTTCTTGAATTTGCTCTATTGAAAAATGATATTGGCAGATTGACTACGGGTATAAATCACGAAAAATTTTTAGAATTAACAAATATTTATAATGAAATAAAGAAAGAACATGAATAAGTATTTTGCTATCACAATTGGGCCGGTCATCAGGACATTATCCATGGCTAGAAAACCTCGTGAGCTATGGTCGGCGAGCTATATGTTTTCAAAATTGATGGAAAAATTAAGAGCCGAAATTCCGGAAGACGCAATCATATCTCCGGCAACAAGAGGAAACAAGGATATTGGCGACGTAGGGCTTTATCCTGATCGGATATATTTTAAAAATCCTGGAAATGGCTGGGATATAAACAAAGTAATTGACTGTGTAAAAGTAAATTATGCTGATGAAATTGTAATTTGTGCCGATTATTTTAGAATTTATGCTGTTGAGATTGAAGCGGACGGTGATGAGGATATTATTAAAAAATTGAATGAACGTTTGGATTGTTTGGAATTATGCAATATAGCTCTTCCTCAAGATACAGAAAATTCTGTATTTAATTCCATTATTGGGAATAAAATATGGACAAAATATCACAAATCCGGAAAACAGATTGAGACGTTAGCCGAAATTGCCTCTGCGCAATTAGAGCAAATAGATGAGAATGGCTATAAAAAATGTTTGAGTCAAAATAAGGGACAAGACAACGAGGATAAACTTATAAAAGAACTCAAAAATAAATTTCCTGAGAAATTCATAACGCCTCATAAGTATATTTGTATTGTACATGCCGACGGAGATAATATAGGTACAATTGCAGGATCCGTTACAATTGAAGAATTGAAGACTTTATCCCAACGATTACTGAAATTTGGAGACAAGGCATGCGAATCTATCAAACAATACCAAGGTTTCCCTATTTATGCGGGTGGAGACGATTTGCTTTTCATTGCTCCTGTTGTTTCCGGAAAAGAAGAAACCAGGACAATTTTTGATTTGATAAAGCAAATTGATGATGATTTTAAAGAGACGAAAGTTTCGGAAATAACCGGAAAGGATAATAAAGGAAATACATTAGTTCCTGCCATGTCATATGGAATCTCAATTACCTATTATAAATATCCTTTATATGAGTCCTTGGAAATGTCAAGAAATCTTTTATTTGGCATCTCCAAAGAACTAAAGAAAAAGGATGAAAAGGGAAAAGATACAGATGAAAAATTGAAAAATGCAATTGCATGGACACTACAGAGAGGAAGTGGTGCCACAGTAACTGGAGTTTTTTCTAAAGGTTCTGAAAATTCTAAAGATTCTGAAAAGTTATATGAGGCATATCAATCTCTGATAAAAAGTATTAACGTGAAGACTGATAAAAATTTAGTTTCGGCTGTCGCTCACAAAATTAAGAACAATGAAGAATTGCTGGGTTTATTTATGGGGACAGCTAATCAAGATGAACGGTTAGTTGCCTTTTTTAAAAATTATCTTGAATATGAAACAAAAAAAGCAGATGAAAAAATATATCTGGATGCCGTAAAAGGATTATTTAAAGTATTACAATCGACAACAAATAATATCAAAGAAACAACAAAAATAATTTATGCGATGCTTCGTACGGCAAAATTTATAAAAGGTTTGGAGGACGATAAAGATGAATAGATATTTAATAACATTGACCCCGATAGATAAATTCTTTTTCGGGGGCGAGGCTACTTTCACAAGAGGGAAGAATAGCGACAATAAAGATTTAAAAAAATTTGACGAATTATATAGTAGTTATGTGGTAAAGTCCAATTTATTACCGCAGCAAACATCTTTACTTGGTATGTTGAGATTCTTGCTTTTGTCGAATAACAAAGATTTATTTGTGGATAATAAAATTAACGCAGAGAAGAAAAACGATGTTATCGAGTTGATCGGTCCAACAAGTTTCAATGTTGATGAAAATAATTTTAGCGAAATGAAATTTGGTAAAATTAAATTTGTTTTTCCTTGTTTTATTCAACGTAAAAAAGAAGGGGACACCGAATGGGAAAATTTGATTTATGCACCGTTAGATTATTCTTTGAGAAAAGTTTCTTTTGAAAAAGGGAAGTCTTTATTAGATAAAGAAAATAATTTAACTCCTATAATTGAGGGTTATGACGCAAAAAAAGGGTTACCGTCTCAATATATCGGATGTAAAACAAAATGGATAGACGAATCCTGCCTATTTAAAAAAGATGTGAGAATAGGAATAGACCGGGATATTAAAGGAAAAACAAAAGAAGGGGCTTATTATAAACAAATTTTTTACCGTTTCTCGGATAAATATCCAATCTCAAAAGAAGAATGTAAATCACATTGCCTGAGATTTGCATTTTATGCAGATTTGGATTATGATATATCTTCAGATCAAAAATTCATTGTTTCGTTAGGCGGCGACAATTCACAATTTATACTTCAGGCGGAGAAAACAACAGATAATTCTGAAATTCAATTGCCTGAAGCATACTGTAATACAACAAATTTTGATAATTGTTATGCTAAAATTGTTCTGATTTCAGATGCTCTTATCAAAAAAGAAACTGTCAATGAATCAATTTTCGGGATAAATGATACCATTATTTTTCGTTTTCTCACTTCTGATCTGGATACCGAAAATTACTATAAATTTTCAGGAAATAAGCATTTGAAAAGAAATGAAAAGAAATACAATCTTTATAAGCGTGGTTCTGTTTTTTATTTCAAAGGTGAAGAAGATGTGAAACATTTTGAAACTGCATTAAAAGAAAACAAACGTTTTCGTCAAATAGGATATAATTATTATCAAACAATTAAAAAATAAAAATCATGGAAAATAAAGTATGGTTAATAACCACAAAAACAAATTTGCATGTAGGGAATGAAAATACATCAAATTACGGCTTGATTGATAAATCTGTTCAACGCGATGTTCTTACCGGATTGCCTTGTATTAATGGCAGTTCCTTGAAAGGCGCGTTAAATGAGTTTTTTGCCGTAAAGAAAACCGGGAAAATAAATTTAGTAAAAGTATTTGGAGCCGATAAAATGGACAATAGCAAAGATAAAGAAACGAGAAAAGGCGAATATTCCTTTTTGGACGCACAATTATTGTCTATTCCGGTACAGAGCAATAACCGCTTGTTCTATCGGGCAACTTCGCCGGGTATATTGAAAAAATTTGTTGAGCAACTGAATTTATTTGGAATAAAATATGACGCCTTCAACTTGGGTTTTGACCTTTCCTCTCCAATCGTTTTTACGGAAGATGGGACAAAGTTAGGTGATTTCGATGCAAAAAAAGAAATTGTAAACGATACGGTAAAAAGAATTGAAGAATTGATAGGTAAAGACATTGCCATTTTTAATGATGAATACTTTAAAGAATTATGTGGCGATGATAATTTACCTATAATCGCTCGGAATAAATTAGATAATGGTAAAAGCGAAAACCTTTGGTACGAACAGGCGCTTCCTCAAGAAACTATTTTCTACTCGTTGTTTTTGTCGCTTGAAAATGATATTACAAAAGAAATATTGAGTGGAGAAATCGTTCAGATAGGAGCCAATGCAACTATCGGATTCGGATATTGCCAATTCAAACAATTATAATTTTACAGCCATGAGTAAAAAAAGAAATAACGAATTGCTGAAAAAAGCGGAAGAAGCTTTGAGAAAGACGGAATATGTCGATATTCTTAACAACGAAACCATCAAGGATTCATATAAAGGTCAAACCGCAGCTTTGGGTGTGACTATTGCCATGAGTGGATTAAGACCTGCTTTGGCAATATACCAGAAGAAAACGGATGAATGTGATAAATTGCAGATTTTAAATGCCATTGCCGTAATGATGGGTATAAATCAAATAGATGCAGGAAAAAAACTATTTAGTGATGTGATGAAATGTGATGATGTAAATCAATTGAATAATTATAAAAGGAATATTATTGACTGTTCCATCGCATTGAAACAGATAATTCAAACTTATAAATTAGTTAAACTATGAAAAATATCAGTTGGTTGTTTTACAAAGAATATTTTCAGGAAATTGATTTTTCCGGTATCAAGGATATAAATAAAGACATCAAAAATAAGGAACTTATTAAGTCGAGGAATTTAAAAATTACGAATGCGGAATTATGTAAAATCGATAATCCTGTTGCAAATCAACGAGTACAGATGCAAATTGAATATCCTGGATTGGCAACAGGGATAGGAATTAATCATGAAGCATCTGTTGAGGGAGAATTTAAACTGGGTATGCACTTCGATTATACTTATGGTATGCCCGTAATTCATGGTTCTTCCGTCAAAGGATTGTTACGTAATGCTTTCCCTGAAAATGAGATAAAAGAGAAAGAAAGGGAAACGGAAGCCGAAAAAGAAAATAGAATCCGGAAAAATAGAATCCGGATTTGTAAAATAGACCAAATCAGAGAATATCTTGAAAAAGTATCTGAGGATTTGGATATTGATAAATTACGGGATGAAATTTTTGAAAGCGTTGGTTCTATCTACAATCGTGACATTTTTTACGACGCTGTAATTGTGAAATCAAACAAGAAAAATAAAATTTTGGCTTCGGATTCTATCACTCCTCATAAGAATCCATTACAAGAGCCTAATCCGATTACATTCCTGAAGATTGCCTCCGGTGTTACTATAGAATTTCGATTCGATTTGAAAGATGGTATTATTTCTGCAGAAGAGAAATGTAATATTTTCAAACGTATTCTGTTGGATTATGGCGTCGGAGCTAAAACAAACGTTGGATACGGACAACTAACTTAGTGAATAGTAGCTGTTATGGATACATTGATGAATGAATTATCATATAAAGTTGATATGTTGATCTCAGAACAAAGAGCCTCGAAAAATCGGAGTCGTGTAAAAAATGAAAAAACGAAAAATACAGAGGATATCCAAAAAGTATTATCCATCTGTGATCAGATAATTAATTTAGATTGTAAAGACAAGCTTTCGGAAAAATATGCAAGGTTCATCAGAGCTGTTTGTTATTCTGAAAAAGAAAAGTGGTATGATGCATTTAAGGATTTGAAAGATTTGGGTTATGAGGATTATTGGATATACAAACAAAAACGTAAATATACAGGGCTTTATGACGAGATGATTTCTTGTAACCTTAAAGATTGTGACATAGAAGAAAACAGTGATATATTTCATACTTATCTTTCTAATTGCCATAAGATTTATGATTGTATTTTTAAAATTATGGATTTCTTAATTGTAGAAGATGAAAATTTGCGAATAAGCCATTACACAACAAAGAAAACTGTTGAAAAATTATTATTTGACAATAGTCCGCTCCGGATGTGTTCAATGGCAACTGCAAATGATCCAAGTGAAGGAAGAGTAATTTATGAATTTTTGGAACATCCTGAATGGTATGATGCAGTAATTGGAAAAAATAAACTTCAATGTTTTGTTACCTGTTTTACTTTCGATTCAAATTGTCTGAATCATTTTCGTCTTTATGGGAAAGAGAATGAGAAAGAAGCTACGGGCGTAAGTTTAGGTTTCGAGGCTGAAGCATTTGACTGTTTAATATCAGATCAATTAAAATTTGAAGAAAAGACCCTTTTTTTTGAAAAATACAAAAAAGCACATTTGTTCAGATGTCTTTATATTTATCCTGTAACGAAAGATATAATATCTATTGGGCATACAGAATATGAAGAAATAAAAGAAGATTGGGAGGTTCTAACAAAAGATAAAATGTGTACAATGTTTGAGAAAGAAAAGAAGATAGTATCAGAAGAGAATATGAAGGAAATAAGAACGAAGATGAATGAAATGCAAAAAAATATTAATAACTTTATTAATATAGAAGAAAACAAAATTAATATAGAAGAAAATAAAATTATTATAGATGAAAACAAAGCGAAAAGAATAGAAATTGTTTCCAAAATGTTGCTGAATTTGAGTTATATTGTTAAACATGCAGCTTTTAAAGAAGAACAGGAGAGTAGATTGTTTTATATTGTAAAACTTAACAGTACAAAAAGCTATATTAAATTTTGTGATAATTCTCGGAAAATGTATGTGGAGTACGATTTACCAATGGAAAAACTCAAAAAAATTACTTTTGCTCCAAAAACGACTGAATATTTGCTATTGAAAGACAGGTTAGAATTATTTGATGGTTTTGAAACGGTAGAATGCGTTCAAAGTAAATTACCTATTGCATAAATTAAATTATTAATTTAGATATAATGCTCACCCCTCTCTTCCGCACTCTCTGTCTTCCCGTCACGCTCCACAGCGCCTGGAAGCTCGTCAAATCGAAAAACTCCGCCGGAGGAATCGACGGACTTTCCATTGTGCAGTTTGAGGAGAATCTGGCGGAAAACCTGGCGGATTTGCGGCAGGAATTAATTCATAAAACCTGGAATCCCGAACCGTACCTGCGGGTGGAAATTCCAAAAAAAGAAACGGAAATCCGCCGGTTAGGCTTGTTAAGCATCCGGGATAAAATCGTGCAGCAGGCAATCAAAACGCTGATTGAACCGAAGATGGAGAAACTGTTCCTGAATAACAGTTACGGTTATCGTCCCGGAAAAGGGCCTGCAAGAGCGATTCGCCGGGTGATGTATATCTATAATCAGGTGAAGCGGGGTTGGGTAGCTAAGCTGGATATCGATGATTATTTCGATACCATCAAGCAGGAACAACTGTTTATCAGCCTGCAAAACTTGTTGAAAGACGAGGAAATCGTGCGGCTGATTGAGCTTTGCCTGAAAACGGGAGTGGTTACGAAGCAATTGAAATGGAGCGAAACCGGCAAAGGCCTGCCGCAGGGAGCGGTTTTGTCCCCGTTGCTGGCTAATTTTTATTTGCATCCTTTCGATCAATTTGTGGTAAACAAAATCCCAAACTATGTCCGTTACGCCGATGATTTCTTGGTAATTTCGGGCAATAGAGAGGAATTGGAGACAACTGTCCGGGATATTGAAGCTATATTGGAGAGCAAATTTTCATTGAAGCTGAACACCCCCGTCATTACCGACCTGGAAACGGGAACGGAGTTTTTAGGGATATGGATCAAGCGGTCGGGGTTAACATTGACCGA
>JAITTA010000313.1 GCA_031287395.1 Dysgonamonadaceae bacterium
TTGTTTCTTTATATATATATCCTTCGGCACTGTAAATACCCGACAAATAAGGATTTTGCTTTTTTATTTCATCCAATTCGGCCAAAGCTTCTTTGTATTTTTGCATTTTTTGCAACAAGGAGGCGTAAGCGGATCGATATCCTGTAGCGTAAGGGATCAATTCAATTCTTTTTTTGTACAGGTTGAGTCCCTTGTTTGTTTCCCCCAACCGGATATAACGTTCAGCCAGCCTTTCCATAACATTCGCATTGAAATACTTTTTGTTATAGTTTTCCATGATAGCTGTCGCTCCTTTACTGTTTTTATAGATACTTTCCTCAATGAAAAACATCATTCCCATAAAACCGGCATCAGAAGGATATTTAACATACAATTGTTTCACCAGTTGAATCAATTCTTCTATTTTTTTCCGGGAATCCAACAGGTTGATTTCCCTCATGTCGGATGCATGGTTCTCCCCATAGAGCGTTTTTATTTTATTTGCGAGGATTTCTGCTTCCGCATATTTTTCGGTCTCCATTGCATCATCGTATAAATTGACCAATGCAATATAGGATTCGGGATCATTCAATTTGATGTTTTCTATTTCCCTACTGTAATTGGTTTGGTTTTGTGCCCGCAAATAGCCTTCCGACAGTCGATAGCTTATATACGATGATTTTGGGGCCATTTGTTCGGCTTTTTTCAGGATTGTAATGCCTTCGTACGATTTGTCGTTTCTGAGGAAAACTTCTCCCAATGCAATATAATTGAGCGGATTACCGGGATCATTCTTAATTTTATCCTGGAAAAATACTTCTGCAAAAAAAGGAAGCAATTCATTCGATGCTTTGTCTTTTGATTTGGTATATTCCGAATAATTTGCAGAGTAACCGAGTCCCGGTACCGGATTACCACCGGTATCGGTAAGTCTCATCAGAAAATTAGCTGCTGAGATCTCGCTCTGGCCAATCTGAACGAGGATACGATTGTTTCCTTTATTCAGTTTTATTTTATATGAATAAATATCCAAGTCGCAATTCCGTTCTTCCGGAATATTCGCTACCAGGGCATCGTTGACCCAAATCTTCAAAGAACCGGAGGTTCCTGTACGCAGTACAATATCCCTATCTTCAGGGCTTTGTATAAATGATTGGGCATAAACAATTACATTGTCCAGAGGAAAATAATAATCGAAATAAAACCAATTATCAGGCTTATTGGCGAGAGGTGTATACCAGGAGATTGTTGCTTCTACTTTGTTTTTGAACCGGCTACCGGGAGTCCCTTTGTCCACTACCCCCCAGTCTTTATCAAAACCGCTCCCTGAAATATTGTCAAAACTTCCCAATACCTGCCATTGATTGATAGCGCCCATTTGTTCAAAGCTTTTTTCCGATTTCCGGAAATCATTACAATTCATGTAATGTTCTCCGATTTTTTGGTATAGCATTGCTTTCAGGGTTCCATGCATTTTCGGATCACTGACGATCTTTTCAAAGAAACCGATCTCAGAAGGAGATAGTATTTTTTTCGGACTCATAAATGGTAATGAGTACATGGCATAAAGGTAAGGATAAGGGTTATCGCAGCTTTGGTAAAATTCCTGAAAACGGATGAAGGCGGCTTCATCTTTCGATTCGAACCAATCGAGCAGCGCAAGGCTCAATAAAGCTTCCGATTTTGATTCCGGTTCTGATTTAACGGATGTTTCAAAGTACTCTCTTGCTTTGTCACGGTGATTGTTGTTAAATTCTTCCCACGCCTTATTGTAATTATCGCGGGATCCAAAAGCCAAAGAGGATACAAGGCAAAAGATGAAACTAAGAGAAAGAATTTTTCTTGAAAACATATGAAATAGATTAAAAATTAAGAACTAAGAAACAAGAATTAAGAGTTATCCGTACGTAAGCTAACTCTTAACTCTCCATTCTTAACTTATTGTTATTCTTCTTCTTTTTCTTTCGGTTCGTCAACAGTCAGGTTTCCTGATTTTTGTTGTTCTAATATCTCCTGAGACCGGGACAACCACCGGCGTTTACCGAATATTTTTTCAAGATCATCGGAATAAATGACTTCTTTTTCGAGCAGGATACTTGTCAGTTGATGGTGTTGTCCGGAATGATCCGACAACAATTGTTTCGCCCGGTCGTATTGTTCACCGATAATACGTTTTACCTCTTCATCGATTATCAATGCCGTTTCGTCGCTGTATGGCTTTGTAAAACCCCAATCCTGTCCGGTTACATCGTAGTAATTGAGATTCGGGAGTTTCTGGCTCATACCGAAATAAACGACCATGGCATGTGCCTGTTTCGTTACACGTTCAAGGTCGTTGGATGCTCCGGTGGAAATTTTACCCATAAACAGTTCCTCTGCAGCACGACCTCCCAGTGTGGCGCACATTTCATCCTGTAATTGTTCGTAAGTCGTAATCTGGCGTTCTTCGGGAAGGTACCACGCAGCTCCCAAAGCTTTTCCCCGCGGAACAATGGTCACTTTTACCAATGGATTGGCATGTTCGAGCAACCAACTTAAAGTGGCATGGCCGGCTTCATGCAAAGCAATGGTCCGTCGTTCTTCGGCCGTTGTAATTTTCGATTTCTTTTCCAGACCGCCGACAATCCGGTCCACTGCGTTCATGAAATCTTCTTTCTGGACGAACTCCTTACCATTCCGGGCTGCGATCAAAGCCGCTTCATTGCATACATTGGCAATGTCAGCTCCGGAAAAACCGGGTGTCTGGCGAGCCAGGAATTCGGTATCGACGGAAGAGTCGATTTTTATATTACGCAGGTGGACAATAAAAATTTCTTTACGGTCATTCAATTCCGGAAGATCCACATTGATTTGACGATCGAAACGACCGGCACGCAACAAGGCTTTATCCAAGATATCTGCACGGTTGGTTGCCGCAAGGATAATAACCCCGCTGTTGGAACCGAAACCGTCCATTTCGGTGAGGAGCTGGTTGAGCGTATTTTCCCGTTCATCATTGGAACCCATATTCGGATTCCGTCCGCGGGCACGACCCACAGCATCGATTTCATCAATAAATACGATACAGGGAGCTTTTTCTTTGGCCTGACGAAATAAGTCCCTCACGCGTGAAGCTCCTACACCCACGAACATTTCCACGAAGTCAGAACCGGAAAGAGAGAAAAACGGAACGTCTGCTTCTCCGGCCACCGCTTTCGCCAACAGGGTTTTTCCTGTTCCGGGAGGCCCAACGAGCAAGGCGCCTTTCGGAATTTTACCTCCGAGATCGGTGTATTTCGACGGATTTTTAAGAAAATCCACAATTTCTTCCACTTCCTGTTTGGCCTCCGACAAACCAGCTACATCCTTGAAAGTCACTTTTTTAGCCTGTGTGGATTTATCGTAAATTTGTGCACGTGCACGGCCCACGTTGAAAATTCCCCCGCCTCCGCCTCCAGACATGCGTCGCATCAAAAAAATCCAGATAAAGATGAACAACACAAACGGAAGTATATTCAGCAGGATACCCCAGATCACATCGTGATCTTCATCGTATTTTACTTCGGAATTGACTCCGTTTTCGAACACGATTTTATCATAAAAATCCGAAAACTTATCCGCAGAAGGAATCATAACGGTAACAGTAGGTTCTTCCTTTTTCTGCCCGAAGAAATAATTATTTTTAATTTTCGCAGTGTCTTCTTTGAGAACGGAAGCGACATGTTCCTGGCGAAGTGTAGCTACCACAATATTTTTCCGGTTATAGACAGTCATTTTGCTGAAATAATTGTCTTTTGCCATTTTCTGAAACTCGGTCCAGCCTATTTCTTTACTGGTGGAACTGTTGTTGTTGGTGAAAAAAATGGCCAGCAACATGATAACAATCAATACATACATCCAGTTCATATTGAACTTGAATTTTGAATTCTTATCATCAGGCCCGCCCGCAGGTAATTGCGGCTTATTGTTTTTATAGTTATTGTCAGCCATAATCGGTATTTAATACATGTCCGGTATTGTTTTTATTTCAGCGTCTGCCCATAGATTTTCCAGGTTATAATATTCCCTCATTTCAGGTAGAAAAATGTGGACAATAACCGTACCATAATCCATAGCAATCCATTGAGCTTCTTTCATTCCGATTGCGCCCAGAGGTTTTTCTCTCAGGTCGTCGGAAACTTTGTCCCAAACAGAATCGGAAAGGGCCGAGACTTGCGTAGAGGAATTTCCTTCACAAATGATAAAATAGGCACAAATAGAACCGTCCAATCCGGAAAGGTCTATTGTTGTGATGTTATGTCCTTTTTTATCCTGAAGACTCTCAATAATTTTGTTTACCAGTAGAATTGTTTCTTTTTCTTTACTCATCTATATTTTATTACAATAGTTTTTTAGGGATACAAAGATAACTTGTTTTTTTATTAATACAATGTTCTTTACTCAAAAACAAACCGGAGAGTAAAAGGTTTTAGAAAGGATATCCGATTGCCAGGTAAAATGCCGAATTACGGGAAAAATTACCTTTCAGGAAAGTCCACCTGTTTCCTTCCGGCAATGCAGGGTCGTAGACCCGAGTTCCTCCGTCCAGACGAATGATCAGAAAGCCCAGATCGATACGGAAACCTACGCCGGTACCAATAGCCGGTTCTTTGTAAAACCGGGAAAGCTGGAAATATCCTCCCGGCTGATCGGCATAATTTTTAATCGTCCAGATGTTTCCCGCATCGATAAAAGCGGCTAGTTCCAGCCAGTTGATCCATTTATAGCGATATTCACCGCTTAATTCCATGCGGATATCCCCCACATGGTTGGTCGGATCTCCTTCGTCGGCACTGTACGATCCCGGCCCCAGATAACGGGTACTCCATCCTCGGATGCTAGTCGGGCCACCGGCATAATAACGCTTTACACCCGGGAGAATTGTCGATTTGCCATAAGGATAAGCGACTCCGATAGCGGCATGGAAGGCCAGTGTATTCTTCCTGTCAAACGGGATTGTCTGGGAAAAATCCATGTCTCCCTTGACATATTGAGCAAAAGGATTCCCGAAAATAGTATATTGTCCGGAGGATGATTTTTTAGCATTGGAAAGATCGAACATCCACTTCAGTACATTTCCCGACGATTCGGCATTGAACCGGATCGTATATAACCGCTGCCTGTACCTGCCGGATTCTCTGTTGGTGAAAATAAGGCTGTATCCGATACCTGCCGTGAAGATATCTTCGTAACTGTATTTGGTCAGGGAATCCACATGATGATTGAGATAGTTCTGAAATTCTCCGGATTTCCAGGGCATCATCACATAGTTGATATCCAACAGACTCAAAGATTGACTGATGGTCTGCCTTTCATTATTCCACAACACTGTCCAGTTCAGATTGAAGAACTCGCGGGTGTATTCCGGACGTTTTTGTACATCAAATCCAATTCCGTACCGGGTATTCACATGAAAGCGATCTTTAACGGCTTTACCGATAAAAGGAAGGTGCAGCTTCGGAAAAGTCAGAGTCGGATTGATTCCGAACTCATAAAAATCATGGGTGACGATATCGGTCGATTTGGCGCGGACAAATTCGTATGCTCCCCGTATCCGGATATTAAACCATTCGGCACCGTTGAAAAGATTATGATGTCCGTACGAAACATTGGCTGCCACTCCGAGGTCCCCGGCTTTATTTGTCCCGTCCAAACCGGCTTGCATGCTGTGGATATTTCCGGGAGTAAGGTAAATATCACAATCCAGCAGGGTTGAATCCGGGTAATTTCTTTCCACGTATTGCACATTAGTTCTCCCCACATTTCCCAATTGGTTGAAATTATTGTATGTCCGGTTTCCCCGGTTTTCCCGGAAAAATTCTCCCGACCGGATCATGATGTTATTGTTGATAACGGAAGGACGAAGAAACCGGACACTGTCGTAAAAAATGGTGATTCCTTTGTAATGGATGGAATCGACTATTTTATACGATTCAATCTCCAAGGGGTCGACTCCGCTATAAACCGTCACTTTGTTGATGTAATAAGGTTTTACCCGGGAGGCATCGTTCATAACCAGGGTCAGATCGACCTGATGTGAATTCAAGGTGGTATCCGCCAGATAATGCAGATTACTTTCCGTAGAAGTGAAGTAACCTTGATTTCGTAACAGGGAATTGACTGTCGACCGTTCTTTTTCGAGAGTGCTCATATCAAACAATGATCCGGGTCGGATGATCACGTTCCTGCTTCTTCTATTTTGCAGAATACTGTCGATCCGTGTATCCGGAATCCGGATTTCGTAGCTACGGATACGATATGGTTCATTGCTTTCAATGAAATAAGCGACTTTAGCTTTTTTATCCGCCGTATCTGCTTCAGAGGTCACTTTTGCATTGAGATATCCTTTGTTTTTCATCTCAATGGTCAATTCCCTGACGGATTGTTGTTCCAGTTTCCGATTGTATATAACCGGAGGTTCACCGATTTTCCGGATTTTACGATCGAACCACTTATTCGTATCTCCTTCTACCATATTATATATTTTCAGCCTGAATTTAGGGTCGTTGGGGGTTTGCTGTATAAATGGTTCCATTTCAACTTTTGAAACATCTTTTGTATCGATCTTCAAATCTACGGCATCCAATAAATACTTCCCCTCCGGAATGTATTTGGTAGTACTACAGGAAATAACACTCAGACAAAAAATAACGATTACCGCAATTATTTTGAATACGGTGAAAAATCCGGCGAGATTTCTCCTTCCGGTTGATATGACAGTAAGCATATTTAAAATAGTGGTTATAATGCCGTTAACTACTATCATTTGATTACGGATTTAATTTTACGAAACAGGTTTTTGAACGTTTTTGCTTCTTGTTTGTATATTATTCCGACACCTTGTGTCCTCTTTGCTTTTTCGAAGTATTGGTTATTCGTCACATCGTATGCCCGGAGTATAACATTTCCTGATTTTGTCAATTTCAACCGAATATCGAAATCTCCCGTAAAGTTATTATTATCTTCGACCGTTGAAGCATTCCGGTATCCGATATTACTGCTTACAGTTACCCTGTCGTCAAATAAACGGGTAGAGACATTGACATCCATTTCCACATCCGACAGGTTCCTGTCACTGGTATGCAATTCGGTACCAATCGACCAGTTTTCGTTTAATACTCCGGACAATAAGTGGTTCAACTGGGATGTTATGGTCGAAGAGGCCAATGAAGCCCACAAATCGGTTTCCGTGTTCCGGGATTGTGAAGAGTTGACGGGATAAAATGCATTGAAAGCCAATAGATAGGCAACTTCTTTTATCTTAATATCATTGGTATACATAAGCCTGTCGGCCTTGCGTTTGATTTCCTCTTTTTCTCCGGGAAATTCGATGTCATATTCCAGATTCATTTTGTTAAGGTCTCCGGAGACAGTCAAAACGGCATTAACAGGTATTCTAGTGGTGGACATGATATTCTCAAAGTTCTTATCCAATGTTGCCAAATCGGCCCTGGTAGAATAAACTGCCGTTATATTGAATGCCGTAGACATCGGATCTCCCCTGAAAGTCAACGTACCACCCTCCCGGATAGAAAATGATTTCTTTGTAATATTTTTAAGAGACAGAGTACTGTTTCCTTCTTTTATGGTGTACGTTCCAAACAGAGTCCTCTTTGAATCGTTCATATCGTATGAAAAATCGATGTTTCCTGTTCCGGTAACGATTGCAGCATCTTTTGTCTGGGAATTGATGACTGCACCCAGTTTCAGGCCGGGGTCAACAATCAGGGACACATTCAACTTGACCGGAAGAGTCGATGTTGTGAGGGTTCTGCTACCGGTAGCGGAAGTTTGAACAGAATCCTCTCCGGTATTAATAAACGTGATGCTGTTGTAACGTCGAGCTTCTTCGGCTGTTTCGGGGACTGTAATCATGATCACTGAATTGCTGCTGTTGGTAAGGCGTGCATCCAGTTCAATATTTTTTTCTTTACTTGTAATATTGACATCTCCGTTAATACGCAGATTCCCGTAAAACAAGCTGTCGGTTTGAAGGGCATTATTCAAAACCAGAAAGTTTTTGAAAATTAATTTCAATTGGGGATCAAAGGACGTACCGTGTTGATGCCTGATATTTCCATTCAGGAAAGCCGTCTGATTATTTTCGTCGGTAATACGGAGATTGTCAATATCAATTTGTTGGTGGGTGATGCGGATAGTATCCGAAATTCTGTATTGTGTATTCAACATGCTGATTCCAATATTGGCATCGTTCACAAAAAGTATTCCCGCCAGTTCGGGTGTTTTCATACTTCCTGTTACTTTGACCGAAGCCCCCAATTCTCCCCTTAACCCGAAGAGGGTGCCGGCGGTAAAAGGAGTAAGCCAATCCAGAGGAATTTTATGAATATCGATGTCCGCCTGAATACGGTCTTTTTGCGGAAAAGCCCGGCCGGTAACAGTTAAACTCCGGATACTGTCGCGTACCAGATCGATTTTGAATATCAGTCCCTGAACCTCATTGTTCCAGCCGCTAATCAGATTCATTGTTCCTATTTTTTCTCCTTCGATATTGATGTCTTTAACCGAAAATCCTTTGGTAGAGATAAAAGGGGTGGTCAATAACTGCTTGAAAATTATTTCTCCGTTGGCTTCTCCGTTCAAATTCGTACTCACTTTGAAAATATCGGATAAAGTCTTCAATTGAAACCGGGAAATATTCAGTTTCAAGCTATCGGAAGAATTTTCAGAGACATCTCCTTCTATTTTCAGGTATTCGGTGTCGGAATGTGCCAGGGAAAAGTTCCGGATCCGGTATTTCTCTTCTGTTAAAAACAAAGAAACCTGCGAGGGCGAGAGCTTGAATTGTTGATTGTTTATCTCCAATTCTCCCGGTTGGATATTTATTTCAATTCTTTCCGGTTTGTTTTTTTTGTCGAATTCAGGATATACATCTGCCGCCAATTTTCCGGAAACATGCATTTGAGGCGTTTTGTTGCTAAGGCCCACAGACAGGTTGAGTCCTTTTTCGATGGTTTGTACGTTGAGTTTGACATTCAGGCTGTCTTCTTTTG
This sequence comes from Dysgonamonadaceae bacterium, assembly GCA_031287395.1. Lineage (GTDB taxonomy): Bacteria > Bacteroidota > Bacteroidia > Bacteroidales > Azobacteroidaceae > BNXB01. Next base: position 9,012 of record JAITTA010000313.1, read on the forward strand.
ATTCGTAACTTTGGGTAGAAGCCTCTAAATTTATTTTCCGGAGTATCGTATCTGTTTCGAGATTTATAAGAGTATTGGAAAACCGTTTATTATTGAACAGGATCCCGGAAATATCGGCTTGTAAACCGAATGACGATTCGTTTGCATTGTACCTGCCTTTTACAGAGCCGTTTCCAACGATCATAAACGGTAAATCAAATGCTTTTTCGATGGAATCCGAATGTTTGAAATTGAGATTGAAATCCAACCGGTCGGTCGATTTTATTTTCTTTTTGGATGCAATGGAAACGAATGTTTCGTATTCTGATAACGTTTGCAGGAACCCTTCTCCAATAGTATTTAGCCTGAAGTTTCCCATCAAGGATACATCAAGGATATCGGAAATGATTTTCAGGTTTTTACTGTCGTTATCCGAAGCGGTCTAATCGATTTGTATCCGGTTATCATAGAAAGTATTTTTACCGGTTTTGAACGACAGGCTGTCGAAAGTCAGTGAAGCCTCCATTTTTTCAGGGTTGAACCCTCTGACGTCCGCCGTTATGCAGGCATATAATTCTGTTCCGGGACAAGAAGGAAGCCAGTTGGTCGTATCCAATCTGAGGTGATTGATTTTTGCACTCAAGTGAATGGATTCTTTTGCCGGATGCAGATTTGCAGATACCGAAATTTCAAGAGGAACATGGGGGTCCCTGCTTACGAGATTCATACGAATACGGTCATTAAGATAAGTTCCGTGTGCGTACACGTTCCGATAAGTATAGTTGTTATATCTGAACCGGTCTATATTCAACCGGATGTCGACATGAGCTACCCCTGTATTATAAACATAACCTGCCTTTCCGGTCACTGCTAATTTCGCAATACCGGAAGAAGACTTCAAGTCCAGATCGAAATCCGGTAATGTTCCTGTTATTTTCCCTGAAAAATCCGTATCTCCGGTATTTATAATTTCCCAGGATTGGAAACCTTGAACTTTTTTCATTCCTTTTTCGCTCAAATGCAATCTGTTGATATGGATTTCCAAAGGGGAAGTTTCCCAACGGTTAAAATCGGCAATGCGTGCAGCTATGTCTAAAGAGAGGAGATCGCCCAAAGAAGCCTGCAGTCCGGAAATGTTGATTTCCGGAAACCGCCCTTCAGATCTACCGGTCAGTATTAAAAAATCCTTCAGATCGGCTGGTACCGGGATGAAAGCTTTTAAATCTCCGGGATAGATTACACTTTTTCCCAGGATTAATACATAAGCAGCCTTTGAGAACACTTCGTTCATTTCTATTCCGGTGTAGTCCAGCTGAAAAGATTTTAAATTGAATTCGGACAGGGGTAATTGCAGAATCAGGTTTTCCAGTTTCAGTTTTTTTTCTCCGGACTTCAAATCGGCCTGTAGATTTTTCAGTTCGAATCCGCTTTGTTCTTTGAATGCCAGTCGTTTCAATCTAACATCCAGGTTTTCCGGATCAATGGATTTAAGCTGTACCTCCAAATCAAAATCAGTTAAATGAATCTGATTTGGATCAAAAAAACCGACATCTGAAGTCTCTTCCGAAGAAATACAATACTTGATATTTCCTTCTTTAATTTTCAACTCATCGATTTCAACAATCATTCCGGTAGTTTTTCCTGTTTTTGTCGTATCATCTGAAGCAAAGGCATCGATGAAGAATTGAAAATTTAAAGGGGAATTCAAGCTGTCGCGATAAATATTTGCGGTAACATGATCCAATTCGACCGATCTTATCAACAAACGATTTTTCAACAGTTGTCCGGCATCAAGACTTGCTGTTAAATTTCCAATATAGAGTAAAGGATTTCCTTTCAGGTCTGAAATCCGCACCTCGTTAAGAAGTAGCTTATCGAAAGGACGAAACGATAATTGACCGATACTTATTTTATTTCCCGTCTTTTTCATGACCTCTTTCAGGGCAATATCTTTTAGTTTCTGCTGGACAGGCGGCATCCATAACAGTAGATAAATTAACAGAATCAAAGCCGGAACAGCAATGATAATGCTCAGTAATATGCGTTTAAGCCATTTCATCCTATCTTGCAAAAATAACATTTTATTTTTGATAAGGTTTAAAACAATTCTTTTGTGATTTTCAATAAAATGTTTTATATTGCGGGTTCAAACAATAAAAACATTTGCATAATGTCCAGTCAGTTTGATATGTTTCGTATAGAAAACAATCACATTGTTCCCGAAAAGGGAAATGTGTTGATCTCAGAACCGTTTCTTAACGACCGGTATTTCGGGAGGAGTATAATTCTATTGGTAGAACACGATAACATTCACGGAACGATGGGATTTGTTTTGAACAAGCCTTTAAAACGCAGGTTGAATGATTTCTTCCCGGAATTGAAGGAATTACCTGATATTCCGCTTTTTCAGGGAGGTCCTGTAGGAATGGACCGGGTGTTTTTTATACATACTCTTGGAGATACGATTCCGGGAACGGAAAATCTCGGAGACGGGTTGTATTTCGACGGCGATTTCGACATGATTAAAACTTATATTATGGAAGGGAATCCGGTCGATAACAAAGTTAAATTTTTCCTGGGTTATTCCGGTTGGGATCAAAACCAGTTGGAACATGAAATATCCCGTAATTCGTGGCTTGTAAGCCGGCCGGATAAAGCCAGGGCAATGAGTGTCGAGGGTGAAATCAGTTGGAAAAAAGCGCTTTATGCTCTCGGTGATAAATACAAGTCCTGGGCGAACTTTCCCAAGCGACCTTTCATGAACTGATTGCTGATTGTTTGATAGGAATCAGACATCCGGCTTTGAATTGATTAGTTGCAGTACATTGACATCTTCAAAACAATCTTTGTATTTCAGCCATTGTTTAAGACATCCTGTTTGCAGGTATCCGCAGTTAATAAACAACTTCATGCCTGCAGTATTGTTCCGGGGAACATGAGCATAAAGCTGTTTTAAAAGGAGAAAATCAAAAGCATATTCCTTAAGCAAATCCAGCACCTGGGAACCAAGACCGTTTTTCCTGTAGCCGGAATCCAGCAAAATCCCCACTCCGGCCCTCAGATTCATCGGGTCGAAGTCGTACAAATCGATCGTTCCGATAGTCTTGTTATTTTCTTTCAATACCACCATCAGACGGAGTTGACGGGATTGGAAAATATCGCGGCGTGATTCGGAGATATACTCTCTCAATGCAAATTTTGAAAACGGAGCAAGTGTTGTCCCGTAAACCCATAAATCGGATTCATTTTCCCAACGGTAAAGGACATCCAGGTCTTCAGGTTCTAAAGCCCGGAGCCCGATTGAATTGTTTTCCAACAGAGCCATATTTTTCGATGTTTTGATCTGTTAATACAATGTCGGATGCAATCATTACCCGGTTTTCGGGATAATAGATCCAAAAACGGTTTTTCTTGTTTTTTGATGAATCCATATAAGATATGATTTCTCCGAATGTTTTTTCTCGTGTATCGAATACGATCTCTTTCGCTGATACATAATTGCCGTTATCATTTTCTTCTTTCCCCTCGCGACGGTATCCGGCCATCCATTTTTCACTCTTCAGGATCAACCTTTTGATGGCGGATATTCCACCTGTCAGGTAAATACCGCAATAGACCAGGTAAGTGTAATACCAGTTATAATGAGGATAATGCTTTTTGAAAAAAATCAACATAGCCTCATAAAAAATCTTCACATATTTTAAATCCTTTTTAGTGCTTTCTCCCTTGTAATGGATGATTCTTTCCGGTAAATAATAATTTTTGTACCCCGATAAAGTGATGCGATAGGAAAGGTCGATGTCTTCTCCATACATGAAAAAAGTTTCATCCAATAAGCCTGTTTTCTCAAGCGTTTTTCGTCTCAGGAGCATGAATGCTCCGGCTAGCACATCGACCTGATGGATTTCATTTTCATCCAGGTATCTCAAATAATATTTTGCAAAAATACGGGAATGAGGAAATAGCCTGGCAATTCCGCTCATTTTACAAAAGGAATTCCACGGAGAAGGAAACCCTCGTTTTGACTCCGGCAGGAATGCTCCGTAGCCGTCGATCATCCGGACTCCCAATCCCCCTCCGTCGGGATGTTCGTCCATGAATCGACAAATAATATCAAAAGTATCTTCTGCGACTACGGTATCCGGATTTAATAACAAAATGTACTCTCCTCCGGACAATTTGATGGCCTGGTTATTCGCTCTCGAAAAACCCGGATTATCTTCGTTTTCGATAAATACAACTCCCGGGAATTTAGGTTTGAGATATCCGGTCGAACCGTCTGAAGAATGGTTATCTACAACAAAAATTTCAGCCTCCATGTTTTTAGTGGCTTCAAGTACCGAGAGTAAACACTGCTCTACATAATACTTGACGTTGTAATTGACAATAACGACAGACAACTTCATAATAGTTATTCAATAACTTTTTTTCCCGGTTTTATCCAATGCTTCTCCTAAACGGATAAAAAAATTCTTTTTTACAGGTCTTGAATTCGTTTCTCCCTGTTTTAGTAATTCGTTGAAATCGAATAAACTACACCCTCCGGAACGAACCAGGTTGTAAATAATCCCCCAGTCAGGCAATCCCCCCAAATTTCTATCATCGATAAACAGGTCCACAGCAAGCTTTCTGGGCCTGGTAAATAGTTCTTCATCCGGCTCATTTTTGTTTACAGCATAAAACTCTATTCCTTTTTCTCTGCAATAATTTACGGCTTCTTCAAGGTATTCCCCTTCCCGGACAGTCCATAAAATCAGTTTATGCTCTCCGCTTTCCTGGATTTTTTTTAATGTTTCGATTGCAAAAGGAATTGGTTTCCCTATGTATGGGTAGTCGTGCTCTACAATGGTTCCGTCAAAATCTACTGCAATGGTCATATCCGTTTTATGTTTTACATTTTTATATTTTTTATCGTACGTAAACCAATCGTACGATACAAAACTTATTTATCCTAAGTTCTGAACGAATCGTTGAATGCCGTCCTGTTGACTATGGAACGACCCAGGGTAATTTCGTCCGTATATTCAATTTCATCTCCTATGGAAACACCCCTCGCAATGACGCTTATCCGGACATCCGATCCTGAAAGTTTTCTATAAATATAAAAATTGGTCGTATCTCCTTCCATCGTCGTACTCAAGGCAAGTATAACCTCCTTAACGATCCCTGATTTCACACGTCCGACCAGACTTTCAATCTCCAAATCGGCAGGGCCAATACCTTCCATCGGGGAAATAATTCCTCCCAGAACATGGTACAGACCTTTAAATTGCGCCGTATTTTCAATGGCCATCACTTCCTTTATATTTTCCACGACACAAACTGTCGAAGCATCTCTTCCGGGGTCATTGCAGATACAACATATTTCATCGTCACATATATTATGACAAACGGAACAATACTTCACATTATTGCGTAAATTGATAATTGTTTGTCCGAAATTCGTAACTTCTTCCGGACTGCGTTTCAGGGAATGCAGGACCAACCGCAAAGCGGTTTTTCTTCCGATTCCCGGAAGCTTGGCAAACTCATTGACCGCACTTTCCAATAAAGCTGAAGGATATTTTTGTATCATTTATGACCTGAATTTCCTTACAAAAATAACTTATTTCCGGATGCCTTGCAAATTTCGGTCATTTTACATACTTTTGCTTTTGTAAATAATATTAAAA
>JAITTA010000320.1 GCA_031287395.1 Dysgonamonadaceae bacterium
TCGCCAATTGTACGTCCGGGTTATATCCCAGATGAGAAAGGCATATCACCAGATCGCATTTTTTCTTTTTCTTCAGGAATAATGCCATTTCATTCGCTGTTTCTGCAGGAGGTAAAAATTTCATCCCCTCATAATTGTTTCCTGCAACCAACCCTTCCGGGTCAATTCCAATTCCCATCACTCCGATTTTCAATCCTCCCCGTTTAATGATCAGGTATTTTTTAGTTAAACCGTCCAATGGGGTGTTTGAAAAATCATAATTTGTTGCAATAATGGGGAATTTAGCCTGTTTAAACATTTTCGCCATTACTGTTAAACCATAATCGAATTCATGATTACCTATGCAAGCTGCATCAAATCCGGTTCGGTTCATCAAAGCAACTTCCGTTTCACCTTTAAACACATTGAAATAAGGAGTTCCTTGTACGAAGTCTCCTGCATGAAAAGCCAGGACATCCGGATTTTCATTTCTTACACTTTGTATGTAAGCTTCATTCCGGATCATTCCTCCTTCGTTGGGATTACGTGAATCGTTATCCGGCATTGGCTCGATGCGGCTATGTGTATCATTTACATGAAGGACCACAAGGTGTTTCTCATTCCGGGAATAACCATTGATTGCCAGGAACAGGGTAATCAATAAAATGATATTTGTCTTCATAATTAATTTTCAATTATAATTCTACCATCCGTCCCGGAATCTATTTTTTTTCCGGCAGCAGTACATTTTTTGACATAATCGATCATCACATCACGCAATGTGATGCCTGTGGAAATCGTCTTTTCTGCTTTTTTCAGGGCTGTCATTCCACTGTTTCCGTCGGCCAGATAATCAAGGGTTGCGACCCGGTACATCCGGTCATTTTCTACCGGTTGTCCCCCGATGACCAATGAGGCGATTTTTCTGTCGCGAATCCTTAATTGCACATCGGAAGATACACCTTCTCCTTCGTTTGAAGCAAAATATTCAAACAATTCCGTTACGGATTTTCCGTCGAGTTCAAGGACTACCAGCAAGTTATCGAAAGAATAAACCTCAAACAGGTTTCCAACGGTAACGGGCCCCTGAACCAAAGCAGACCGGTGTCCATGCACATTGCATACGGCAAAATCAACCGGTTGTCCGGAATACTTCTCTCCATATTGTTTCATCACATCGGAAGTCAGGTTGGTAAGCAGACTTTGAGGAGTGGACGCTTTCATCGTCCGGACAACTTCTCCTATGACTTCGTTCATCCTGGATTCCAATTGTATTTTGTATTTTGCAACCAGTTCCTGTGTTTCTGGACTTATCTTGTTGTCCCAGGTACTGTCCATTAATACCCTGGAACCCCGAATGTCCGCAACTACATACTGTTTTGGGGAACAAGACGTCAGGATTCCGGCAAGAAATAAAATTAAAAAGGCCGGATAAATCCGGTTTCTTTTTTTGATATAAAACGTATTATCCTTCTCCATTTATAAAATTTTCAACTTCTTTTACTCTTTTGAACAGGTCCGATGCAAAAACAAAATCGTTCAGCGCTATGTTGGAAGAAGTCATGATCTCCTCCTTATTTCCTTCCCATGCTTTTTCTCCTTCGTTGATGAATACAATTTTTTCTCCTATATTCATAACGGAATTCATGTCGTGAGTATTTATAACTGTTGTCATATTGTAGTCCCTGGTGATGTCGTGAATCAGATCGTCGATCAGGAGTGCAGTTTTTGGATCCAATCCGGAATTCGGTTCGTCACAGAATAGGTACCTGGGGTTCAGAGCTATTGCCCGTGCAATAGCTGACCGTTTCATCATTCCCCCGCTGATCTCGACCGGATACAGATCTCCCGCATCTTTGAGGTTAACCCGTTCGAGGCAAAACATCGCCCGCTTTTGCTTATCTTTGTAGTTATCATCCGAAAACATGATCAAAGGGAACATTACATTTTCCAGAACAGTCATTGAATCGAATAAAGCGGAACCTTGAAAAAGCATTCCCATTTCACGTCGAAGCATTTTCAGTTCTTTTTTATTCATGGAAATAATATCCCTGCCGTTATAAAGTATCTGCCCCGAATCAGGCTTCAGCAGTCCAATCAGGTTTTTCATGAATACCGTTTTCCCGGATCCGCTTCGACCAATAATCAGATTGGTTTTTCCGGGATCAAAAACAGCCGAAATATCTTTTAGTATAATTTTTTCGTCGAACGACTTGATTATATGATTTGCTTCTATCATTTTGCGAGCATTAATTGGGTCAATATCAGGTCGAAAAGTAACACCATCACACTACTCATAACCACTGAATTTGTACTTGCTTTTCCGACTTGCAGGGCTCCTCCTTTTACATTGTATCCGAAATAGGAAGAGACAGAGGCAATGATAAATGCAAATATTACGGATTTGATCATCGAATACCATACGTAAAAAGGATTGAACCAGTACCGGAGACCGTATTCGTATTTTGCAACGGTGATCATATCAGTTACATAAGCAATGATGTATCCGCCACAGAATCCGAAAAACATACTTAAGATGACCAGTATCGGGATAAAAGCCATGAATGCTATCAATTTGGGCAATATTAAGTAGCCGGCAGAATTAACACCCATGATCTCCAGGGCATCAATTTGTTCTGTGACACGCATGGTTCCGAGTTCGGAAGCGATGTTTGAACCCACTTTTCCGGCCAGAATCAAGCACATAATAGTCGATGAAAACTCCAGAAGAATGGTCTCCCGGGTGATATACCCCACCGTAAATTCCGGAATCATAGGCGATTGTATGTTCAATGAAACCTGTATTGTGAGTACGGATCCGATAAAAACGGAAATAAAAATCACAATCCAAAGAGAATCAACGCCTAATTTGAAAGTTTCTTTGGCGGTTTGTTTGAAAAATACACTCCATCGTTCCGGAACAGCTATAGCTTTTGACATCAGAATGGTGTATTCTCCTAAATCTTGTAATGCTCTCATTCGTTCGGGTGAATTAAACCGCAAATGTAATGTTTTTTTACTACTTTTGCGACAAATATATTCAACTCTTTATGGAACGGATGGTTCTTCGGACAGAAAATTTGGTAAAAAGATATAAAAGCCGTACGGTGGTCAATCATGTTTCAATCAATGTGAAACAGGGAGAAATTGTCGGTTTGCTCGGACCTAACGGAGCAGGGAAAACGACGACTTTTTATATGACGGTCGGCCTGGTTACTCCGAATGAAGGGAAAATATTTCTGGATGAAGCGGATATCACTAAATTTCCTGTTTATAAAAGGGCTCAGAAAGGCATCGGTTACCTGGCGCAGGAGGCTTCCGTCTTTCGTAAAATGACTGTTGAAGATAATATCCGCTCGGTTCTTGAAATGACGGACAAACCAATTGATTACCAAAAAACAAAACTCGAAGATCTGATTACGGAGTTCGGATTGCATAAAGTCAGAAAAAATCTCGGAGATCAATTGTCGGGAGGAGAACGCCGTCGTGTAGAAATTGCCCGTTGTCTTGCAATCGACCCTAAGTTCATCATGCTGGATGAACCTTTTGCGGGAGTCGATCCTATTGCCGTACAGGATATTCAGCAGATAGTCGGCAAGTTAAAAAATAAGAATATAGGAATACTCATTACCGACCATAATGTACACGAGACATTGAGAATAACGGATAGAGCTTATCTCTTGTTTGAAGGAAAAGTATTGTTCCAGGGAACAGCCGAAGAATTGGCTGCTAATGCTGTTGTCCGGGAGAAATATTTAGGCCGCGATTTTGAATTGAGGAAACGGGTACTTTAATTCGGATTAAACACATCGTTTTAAAATTCAAGACATCTTTAATTTCTTAACAATTATTATATTTTTTTGATTAAACATTTTTCGTATTTGTTCGTCATATAATTAAAGACAAAAAGTTTAACCCTCTAATTTTACGACCATGAAAGCGAAATCATTTGCGACGTTTTTTACTTCAATGCTTTTCGTACTTGTTTTTGAAGTATCTGCCCAGGTCCATGTTCATTTTTCAGTATATACCAGAATCCCGTTGGCGCCTGATATTGTTCTGAATGTTTCTGCAGAACGTATTGCACCGCCGGCACCTCATTACGTCTGGATTGACGGCTATTGGGCTTGGGATGCTCCCCGCAGAACATATGTTTGGATTGACGGCCATTGGGCTTATCCTCCTTACGACGGGGCTTACTGGATTCCCGGTTACTGGGAAAAAGTTAACCGCGGATATGCATGGATCAATGCAGGTTGGGCACCGAGGAATTACCGGATGCATTTCGGCTATTATGCCGGAAGGTACGATTATTACGGTCGTCCGGTATATTATCACAAGCCGGATCATTATCATCACCATCATGTATATGTTTATTCTTATGATCACCGGCCGGATTACCGGGGAAGAGGACACAGCAGTTCTGCTTACTACAATTCCCATACGCATGATAAAAAGTACAAAGACAACGACCGGACTCATTATACGACGGGAAACCGTAACAATGCCGGAGGAAGAGATAAAATCTATAATCGTGAAAGAAAAGAAGTTTCTGAAAGGGGAAGAGTATCCGGTCCTACAAAGGAAAATAAGGTTGCTGTAAATAATCATTCTTCCGAAAGAAAAGAAACAAACTCCAATGGTAATAAAAACAGAACCAGGGTATCCCCGGATAATGACGGCAAACAAAACCGGAAGTCTTCTCAATCGGTTTCCGGAAACAGGCAGGAGATGAAACCCGAATCCAGTTCCGATAATGTAAAAAGCTCAAGGAATGAGAGTTCAAGAGAAAGAAGAAATACCCGTTAATCTGTGTGTTCAATATAGAAACCGATAGATGTATTTACTTTTTTAGGAATAATTAATAGTTTAAATCTTGAGTTTCAAATAATATGCCTTATATTTGTCGAATCAATGCAATTGAATTTAGTTTAAATATAAAGAATTCAGGTATGAAAAAAGTAATTTTATCATTGTTTGTGATGGGTGCGGTTTGTTTGTCTTCAACAGCGATGGCGCAAGGTAATGTAAAGAAAGAAGCAAAAGCGAAGACAGAAGCAACCAGTACTAAAAAAGAGAGTAAATCTTGTTGTTCCGACAAAAAAGCCGGCGATACCAAAAGTTGTTGTTCGGACAAAAAAACTGCAGATTCAAAAAGCTGTTGTTCAGCTAAAAAATCTACAGCTGATACTAAATCTGCAGGAAAAAAGAAATAACCTTTTTTCAGGAAAAGACTTAAAAAAAGGTGGTTCAGTTCAACTGAATCACCTTTTTCAATTCTGATCATTTGAAAAATACGTGAAATAACTGTTTTTTGTATAAGCAAAATTCCTGATTCCGAATCCTTAGCCCTGCATATTTTCCTTTCAAATTTCATTTTTATTTGCGATTATTCTTTCAAATTTCATTTTAAAATGAAACAAATCTTTCCAAATGTTTCAATTTTGAAATAATATCCATATTTTTGCAACGGTTTATTTAGAATTAGCAAAAAAATTAAAAAATGAAAGTACAAGAAGTTTTAAATGATTTGAAAAGAAGATTTCCGAATGAATCGGAGTATCACCAAGCGGTAACCGAAGTGTTGGAATCTATCGAAGAAGTTTATAACCAGCATCCTGAATTCGACAAAGCCGGCTTAATCGAGCGGCTTTGTATTCCGGATCGTATTTTTTCTTTTCGTGTTACCTGGGTGGACGATAAAGGGAAAGTGCAGGTAAACATGGGTTATCGTATTCAACACAATAACGTTATTGGTCCCTACAAAGGGGGAATTCGTTTCCATTCGTCTGTAAATCTTTCCATTCTGAAGTTTCTGGCTTTCGAGCAGACATTCAAGAACTCGTTGACCACTTTGCCTATGGGTGGAGGTAAAGGAGGTTCCGACTTTTCTCCGAGAGGAAAATCTTCCGCGGAAATCATGCGTTTCTGCCAGGCCTTTATTCTGGAATTGTGGCGTCATATAGGCCCTGATACGGATGTTCCTGCAGGAGATATTGGAGTCGGAGGACGTGAAGTAGCTTACATGTATGGTATGTATAAAAAATTAGCAAAAGAAAATACCGGAACGTTTACAGGGAAAGGGATTGAGTTTGGAGGTTCTCTGATTCGTCCTGAAGCTACGGGGTATGGTAATATTTACTTTCTTCTGGAAATGTTAAAAACCGGGAAGATTGATATCAAGGGTAAAAAATGTTTGGTTTCCGGTTCGGGAAATGTAGCGCAATATACATGCGAAAAGCTAATTGAATTGGGGGCAATTCCCGTTACTTTGTCCGATTCCGATGGTTACATATACGATCCGGAGGGTATCACCCGTGAAAAACTGGATTTTGTAATGGATTTGAAAAACATTCAACGAGGACGTATCCGTGAATATGCTGAGCATTATGGATGCAAATATGTTCCAGGGGGACGTGTTTGGACAGAGAAAGGGGACATTGCTCTGCCGTCGGCTACTCAGAACGAGTTGAATGGAGATGATGCCAAGATCCTTGTTGCAAATGGATGTATTGCCGTTTCTGAAGGAGCAAACATGCCGTCAACTCCTGAGGCAATCGAAGTATTTCAGCATGCAAAGATACTTTATGCACCTGGAAAAGCAGCCAATGCCGGAGGTGTGGCGACTTCAGGCCTGGAAATGACCCAAAATTCGATGCGTTTGGGTTGGACAAGAGAAGAAGTCGATGAAAAACTGAAACGCATCATGTCGGATATTCACCGGCAATGCATCAGATACGGTACCGAACCGGACGGATATATTAATTATGTGAAAGGTGCAAATATTGCCGGGTTTATGAAAGTTGCAAAGGCAATGATGGCACAGGGAATATTGTAAATAAAGAATTTTATGATACAAAGAGAGTCTGTCCAATGGACAGACTCTCTTTTCATCGTGTTTTTATGCATCAATATTGGCATACGTAGCATTTTCTTCAATAAATTCCCGGCGGGGAGCAACGTCTTCTCCCATTAGCATGGAAAATACGTGATCGGCCTCAGCGGCATTCTCAATCGAAACCTGACGGAGAGTCCTGTTTTCGGGATTCATGGTAGTATCCCAGAGTTGTTCGGCGTTCATCTCTCCGAGACCTTTATAGCGTTGTGTATGTACTTGGTTTTCGTTTCCATCGGCAAAACGGTCGATGAATGCCTGCCGTTGTTGATCCGTCCAGCAATATTCTTCGTTTTTACCTCTTTTACACAGATAAAGCGGAGGAGTCGCGATGTAAACATACCCGTTTTCTATTAAAGGTCTCATATGGCGGAAAAAGAAAGTCAGGATCAGGGTAGCAATGTGACTTCCGTCCACGTCGGCATCAGTCATGATTACGACCTTAGGATACCTGAGATATTCCATATTCCGGGCTTTACTATCTTCTTCCGTTCCGATAGTGACTCCCAGAGCGGTATAAATGTTACGGATTTCTTCACTTTCCAACACTTTATGGGCATCGCCTTTTCCACGTTCAGAATTTTTCCCCGCAGTGGCAGGATCGCCTGGAACATACGGTCACGTCCTTGCTTGGCAGTACCTCCCGCAGAATCTCCTTCGACGAGGAATATCTCGCATTTTTCCGCATCTTTGTCGGAACAATCAGCCAATTTTCCCGGTAACCCTCCTCCTGCAAGCGGTGATTTGCGCTGTACCATTTCTCTGGCCTTACGGGCCGCATGACGGGCTGTTGCCGCGAGAATCACTTTTTCGACGATGGTTTTCGCTTCTTTGGGATGTTCTTCAAGGTAGTAACCCAATGCTTCACTTACTGCCATATCGACAGATCCTATTACTTCGTTATTTCCCAATTTTGTTTTGGTTTGCCCTTCAAATTGGGGTTCTGCGACTTTGATGGAAACGACGGCCGTCAATCCTTCCCGAAAGTCGTCGCCGCTGATTTCCACTTTTACTTTTTCCAGCATTTTGGAATCTTCGGCATATTTTTTCAATGTCCGGGTCAATCCGCGACGGAATCCGGCCAGATGAGTTCCCCCTTCAATCGTATTGATATTGTTGACATACGAATACACATTTTCATTATAAGATGTATTGTAGGTCATCGCAACTTCAACAGGAGTCCCCTGTTTTTCGGTGATAATGTGGATCACATCGTCGATCAAAGGCTCTTTTGCTTCGTCTATGAATTTGACGAATTCCTTTAACCCTTCGGAAGAATAAAAAATTTCGGATTTGAAATTTCCGCCTTCTTTTACCACTCGCTTATCCGTAAGAGACAACTTTATCCCGGCATTAAGATATGCCAACTCTCTGAGCCGGGCAGCCAGAATTTCGTATTTGTATTCGGTAACGACAAAAATGGACTCGTCAGGTTTGAAACTGATCATTGTTCCCGTCTTGTCGGTTTTTCCTACAACAGCGATCTCTGCTAAAGGTTTTCCACAGGAATACTCCTGCATATAGATGTTTCCTTCCCTGTATACTTCGGCTTTCAGGTAGATTGATAATGCATTTACGCAAGATACGCCTACTCCGTGTAATCCACCGGAAACTTTATAAGAATCCTTGTCGAATTTACCTCCGGCATGAAGCACCGTAAGCACCACTTCCAAGGCCGACTTGTTTTCTTTCTTCATGTAATCCACCGGAATACCGCGACCATCGTCCAACACGGTAATGGAATTATCTTCGTTGATGACGACTTCAATGTTTTTACAATAACCGGCCAAGGCTTCATCGATTGAATTGTCCACGACTTCATAAACCAGGTGGTGCAATCCTTTTTGACTGATATCGCCGATATACATTGCCGGACGTTTCCTTACGGCTTCTAAACCTTCCAGTACTTGGATACTATCGGCAGAATAACCGCTAGAACCATTTTTAACTTCTTCAATCATTGTTAGTTAGATATAATTAAACACCTTTTCCTGTTCCGGAAAAAGCTAACAAATATACGATTTTTTTTTGAAATAAAGAAGTAAAAAGAGATAAAAATTACCCTGCAAATTCTATCACTTCGAGGTCACGAATATCCTTCCCGTCAATACAAAACCGGATGATAGTTCTGAGCTGGTGAAATCCTTGTTTTCCTGCAGCTCCGGGATTGATATGCAACAATCTGAGACGGGGATCGTATTGTACTTTCAGGATATGTGAGTGCCCGCATATAAACAATCCGGGAGGATTATGGAATATTTCCGGTCGCACTTCGGGAGCATACTTTCCCGGATATCCCCCGATGTGGGTTATCCACACATCCAGGTCTTCCATTCGGAAGCGCAAGTGTTTAGGGCATTGTGTGCGAATGGGGTATCCGTCTATATTTCCATGTACGGCCCGGACCGGTCCGATTAATTCCAGGTTATTTAAGACATCTGCACTTCCGATGTCCCCCGCATGCCAGATTTCGTCGCAAGGAGAAAAATAAGAATTGAATTTTTCATCCCAATAACCGTGAGTGTCCGAAAGTAAACCGATTTTTTTCATTCTTCTTTTGTTCTTGACACAAAATTAATACTTTTACACTCAAAATACCGGAGACCATGGAAAAAGATTTCAAGTATTTTAATCGTGATGTCAGTTGGTTATCATTCAACTACCGGGTACTATTAGAAGCAGAGGATGAAAATCTCCCGATCTATGAACGGATAAAATTTCTCTCTATTCATGCTTCCAACCTGGAAGAATTCTATAAAATCCGGGTATCGGAACACCGGAGTGTGATTATGCGTAAGATCCATTCCGAAGAAAATCCGGCAGAAGCCGAACAAACTCTGGAAAAAATTAAAAAAGAAGTAACCCGTCAACAGGAAAAGTTTTTCTCCGTTTTCAGGTCAAGCATTCTTCCCGAATTAAACAGGCAGGGAATCGTACTTTATATGGGACCTGATGTCGAACCTTTCCATCAGGAATTCATTCATCATTTTTTTATTGAAGAGGTTTTTCCTTTTCTTCAGCCGGTATTGATACTAAAGGAGCATTTACGTATCTTTATTCGGGACAACCGTCTTTACCAGGTCGTTCAATTATTGAGGAAAGACCTTTTTCCGCAGTATTATTATGCGCTCCTAAAAATTCCATATGCAAAAATTCCC
Organism: Dysgonamonadaceae bacterium; assembly: GCA_031287395.1. Lineage (GTDB taxonomy): Bacteria > Bacteroidota > Bacteroidia > Bacteroidales > Azobacteroidaceae > BNXB01. The sequence continues at coordinate 10,033 of JAITTA010000320.1, forward strand.
CGTTTTATAGAATTACCCAAACACGACGGGAAACATTATTTCATGTTTGCCGAAGATTTGATTGCCGCTAATCTGCAATATGTATTTCCCGGTTTTGAAGTGATGGGATCTTACAATGTAAAAATATCCAGGGACGCCGATATTTATATTGATGAGGTCATTGAAACCAGTGATGAAGATTTGGTGGAAACGATTATACGGGAAGTCAAAAAGCGGAAAATCGGGGATTTGAGCAGGTTTGTATATGACCGGAATATGCCTCCGGAATGTTTGCAATATATTTGTGAAGCCTTTCATATTTTCCCGGAAGATCTGATTCCGGACAATGTTCATCTTAATATGGAGAATCTGATAAAGCTCCCCAATCCTTGTGGAAAAGATCTGGAACGGGAAGCTTTGATCCCTATCCGGATACCGCAATTGGAAACCAATGATGTTTTTCAGGTTATCCGGAAAAAGGATGTATTTTTGTTTTATCCGTATCATACCTTCGATTATTTCACCGGTTTTCTTTACCAGGCGTCGTTTGCTCCGGAAGTGGAAGAAATTTTGCTGACCCAATACCGGGTTGCACAGGATTCGGAGGTGATCAGCCACCTGATCAGTGCTGCGAGAGGGGGGAAAAAAGTAACTGTTTTTGTGGAACTGAAGGCTCGTTTTGACGAAGAAAATAACCTGTTTACGGCGGAAGCGATGAAACAGGCCGGAATTCGTATTATTTACAGCCTTCCAGGACTCAAAGTGCATGCAAAAGTGGCTTTGGTGAGAGAGAAATCCGGCCAGTCGTATGCTTATTTAAGTACCGGTAATTTCAATGAAAAAACGGCTCGGATTTATAGTGACATGGCTATTATGACAGCCAACAAAAAGCTAACCGGAGAGATCATACAGGTTTTTGAAGTTCTGGAAGGAAAAGGGGAAAAAACGGAATTTAATAACCTGCTGGTAGCACAGTTTAACATGGTACCCCGGTTAACAGATATGATCCGGCGGGAGGTAGAGCATGTACGGAAAGGGGAGAAAAGCTATATTCTACTTAAAATGAATTCGTTACAGGATAAACTCATGATCGATGAATTATATAAAGCTTCTCTTGCAGGAGTGGAAATCGATTTGATAATCCGCGGTATCTGTTGTTTGATTCCAAATCAGCCTTATAGTAAGAATATACGCATTACAAGGATTGTCGATCAGTTTCTGGAACACTCCAGGATATGGTATTTTTACAATAATGGGAAAGACGAATTGTATCTGACTTCGGCCGATTGGATGAAGCGTAACTTATATCGCCGGATTGAAACGGCTTTTCCGGTTTATGACTCCGAAATCAAACAACAAATTATTGATATACTGCAAATTCAGCTACAGGATAATCAGAAAGCATGTTTTATTGATGAACATTTGAATCATATTTTTAAAAGAAACAATAAAGAAAAACCGATAAGAGCCCAGGGTGATACATACAATTATTTACTGAAAAAATAACCTGATTTATGAATGGAATACTAATCCTGATAATCATTATCTGCTATTTTTCTATTTTATTGCTGATTTCGCACATCATCGGGAAAAAACATTCGGAGAATGATGCGTTTTTTCTTGGTAACCGTAAATCCCCTTGGTATATTGTGGCTTTCGGAATGATCGGTTCTTCATTGTCCGGAGTTACTTTTGTTTCCGTTCCCGGAATGGTTGGGAATTTTGACATGACTTACATGCAGATGGTGTTTGGTTTTTTGTTGGGTTATGCCGTGATCGCCTTTATTTTATTGCCGCTTTATTACAGGATGAATCTGGTCAGTATCTATTCCTGGCTGGAAACGCGTATAGGAGTACGGGCGTACAAAACAGGGGCTTCATTTTTTCTGATATCCCGTACTGCCGGATCGGCTGCGCGTTTGTATGTAGCTGTTTTGATACTTCAAACCTATGTTTTTGATGCCTGGAATATTCCTTTCGGATTCACGGCGGCAGGATTCCTCTTAATGATCTGGCTTTATACTTTCAGAAGTGGGATACGGGTTATCGTTTGGACAGATTTGCTGCAAACTTTTTTCCTGCTGACCGCCCTATTCCTGATTATATGGCAAGTAGCACAGAAAATGGATCTGGATTTTTCCGGGATAGTCACGTCGGTAAAGGAAAATCCTCATTTTCGGATGTTTGTATTCGACGACTGGCATAGCCGGCAGAATTTTTTCAAACAGTTTATCAGCGGAATGTTTGTAACGATTGCCATGACCGGTATCGACCAGGAAATGATGCAAAAAAATTTGTCGTGCAAGAATCTGAAAGCCGCGCAAAAAAATATTTGTTCTTATAGCCTGTCTTTTATTCCGGTTAATTTTTTATTTTTATGTCTTGGAATTCTTCTGATTCATTTTGCCGATACGAATCGGATCACCCTTCCTCCAATGGGCGACGATATCCTTCCGATGTTGGTTTCCGAAGGTTTTCTTGGGATACCGTCATTGGTATTTTTTACAATCGGGATTATTGCCGTGACTTTCGCCAGTGTCGATTCTGCTTTGACTGGCCTGACGACTTCCATTTGCGTCGATATGATCGGAATAAAAAAGTATGAAGAAAAGAAGGCTAAAAGTATTCGCATTGGAGTGCATTTGGCCCTTTCATTGTTTTTCATAGCAATCATGCTGATATTCAGGGCGATCAACAATACCAGTATCATTGATACTTTTTATATGATTATTTCTTATACTTATGGCCCGTTGTTAGGCTTGTTTGCTTTCGGAATTCTTTTCAAGAAGCGCCGGACTAACGATAAATTTGTACCATACATTTGTGTTGCAGCACCCTTGATTTGCTTCGCCGTCGACAGAATCCTGAATGTAATTACCGGTTACCGTTTCGGGTATGAACTGTTGATTGTCAATTCTTTGTTGGTAGTGTTTGGTTTGTTTTTAATTCGGAAGAAAGATAAAATAATATGAGTGAAATATCCGAATTGGTCGCATTTAATAAATTGTTTGAAAGCCGCTATAAGCAATTCATCCGGTTTGCAAATTCATACGTCAGGGATACGACTGTCGCTGAGGATTTTACGGCCGAAGCTTTTATGCGTTACTGGGAAAACCGGCATACCTTGCTTCCCGGGACGAACCCGTCGGCATATGTATTGACCGTCCTCAGGAATAAATGTCTTAATTATCTGCAACACCTGCAAGTGCATCAGGAAATGATTGAAAAACTGAAAGGCCTTGCCCAAAGAGAATTGGATGCCAGGATTGCAATGTTATGGGCATGTGACCCAACTGAACTTTATTCTGTTGAAATACAGGAAATTGTCAAAAAAACGTTATGCAAACTTCCTGAAAAAACCCGCATGATATTTCAAATGAGCAGGGACGAAAATCTCTCGCATACGGAGATTTCCCGGTTAGTCGGATTGGGAAATAAAAGTATCGAATTTCATATCTCCAAAGCGATGAAGGCGTTACGCATTGCCCTTAAAGAATATCTCTCCTTTTTTTTAGGGGCTTTTATCTTTCGACTGTTATTTATGTATAACAAGATTTTTTAATATACGATAACATTATTAAATGAATCGACTATTATACAAATTCTTTTCGGGAAAAGCCTCTGATGAAGAAATCAGGCAGGCGCTCGATTGGATGGAGAAAACTGAAGAAAACAGGAAAGAATTTTTTCAGGAACGGAAAATATACGATGCTCTATTGCTTTCCGAAGATAAAATTTTTAATGAAACTCCGGGCAGTCTCATGAGATGGACTCCATTTATCGGAAAAGCGCTCCGGATAGCGGCCATTTTCATCTTTGCTTTTGTCTTATCTTACTTTTATTATAGCCGTAATAATAAATCCGGGCCGGTCACGGCAATGAATTCGATCACCGTACCTGCAGGACAACGGGTCAACCTGACTCTGGGAGACGGGACTGACGTCTGGCTCAATGCGCGTACCACATTCCGGTATCCTACTTCGTTCGATTCGAATGTGCGACTGGTATACCTGGACGGCGAAGCGTATTTTAACGTTGCGGAAGACAAACAAAAACCATTTATGATAGATACCAAAAAGTATAAAGTAGGGGTTTTTGGAACTCAGTTTAACCTGCTGGCATATTCCGGTAACGACATATTTCAAACGGCGCTGATGGAAGGAAGCGTCGCTCTTGAGTCGAAAACAGACAAGCTTCGGAAGCTAACGTTGCTTCCCAATCAGATGGCTTCCGAAAAAGACGGACGGTTGGAGGTTTCGACAATTACGAATTACGATCCTTTCCGGTGGAAAGAAGGATTGATTTGTTTTCGGGATCAGCCTTTTAACGAGGTCATGTACGAATTTGAAAAAAGCTATGGAATAAAAATTATAATTAATAATAAAAAAGTATCTAAATATACTTATACGGGAAAACTCAGGCAATCCGATGGGATAAATCATGCTATGAGGACACTCCAACTCAGTATTTCTTTTCAATTTCACCGGGATGATGAAAATAACATTATTTATATTGAATAACAATTTAATTTTTAACGCCTATGGAAAATGATAATGATTTATAAAAATGCCGGGCGGCGCTCCAACACCCCCGGCTCTTTAAAAAATGCAATTTAAAAGTCGTATTAACTCTTAAAGTTTACAAAGTTATGAAAAAAAATCTGTTGTTTGAAGAGAAACAATTTAAACATTTCTTTAAAATTATGAAATTTACCACATTGATGCTTTTTTTCTGTGTTTTTTGTTCATTTGCAGGAAATAGCTATTCGCAAAATGCACGGGTAACAATCAACAAAAGCAATACCAGTTTGAATGAGGTGTTGAATGAGATTGAGAGTCAAACCGATTATTTATTCGTTTACAATAGCGAGATAAATACCGGTAGCCGTGTTTCCGTCAAAGCAAAAAACAATCCGACTCGGGACGTATTGACGAAGCTTTTCGAAGATACGGACATCACTTACGGAATGGAAGGTTCTAATATTGTCCTTACCAAGAAGAGTCCGGTTTCCGGTTCCCAAGAACAACAGCAAGCCGGTAAAACGGTTACCGGAATCGTAAAAGATGCGTCCGGAGAAATTCTTGTCGGAGTATACGTGACCGTTAAGGGAACATCTGTCGGCGTTACAACCGGCATAGATGGAAAATTTTCGATTCAAGTTGCGGGCGACGAAAGCATCCTGGTTTTTTCTTATCTCGGATATGATAAACAGGAAATCAGGGTTGGGTCCCGGAATCAATTGGACGTTACGCTTTCCGAAAATAATTTGCTCCTGGACGAAATTGTCGTAGTAGGTTATGGCACGGCAAAAAAAGTAAACTTGTCGGGCGCAGTGGAAGCCATTTCGGGAAAAGCGCTGGAAAGTCGCCCGATAACCAACGCAACCTTGGGTTTGCAAGGCTTGATCTCCAATGTAAACATCAGCTCGAATAACGGACGCGCTACTACAGCCCCGGATATTAACATTCGCGGATATACCTCTCTCAATGGGGGCGGCGCATTCATCCTGATAGATAATATTCCGGTCAGCAGTTCCGACCTGGCGCGTATGAACCCGGCAGACATCGAAAGCATATCGGCCTTGAAAGACGCCTCTGCCGCAGCTATTTATGGAGCGCGAGCCGCATTCGGCGTTATTTTGGTTACAACCAAAAAGGCGACCAGCGACAAGGTAAAGATTACATTCGATGCCAACTATGCAAGCCGTACCTTGGGAACAGTACCCGATATCATAACAGACCCCTATATAGTAATGGATATAAAACATCAGGCCGCCACGCCTTTATACAGCCTTTATCCTGAAGGCAGCGCCGAGAAAGAATATGCCAAGCGCCGTTCGGCCGACCCGTCGCTTCCTGCGGCATATATCAATCCAAGCAATCCGAACGAATGGCTGTATTGCGGAAGTACCGACTGGCTGTCAGAAATATACAAAAGTTCAGCGCCCTCTTATACGGCCAATTTGAGTATCTCCAAAAAATCAGATAAACTGGCTTATATTGTAAGCGGCGGATATTATCAACAGGACGGGATGCTTCGCTATGGAAACGATATTTACAAACGCTACAACTTCAGAGGTAAAGGGACATACGACCTGACCGACTGGTGGCAGGTAGGTTCGAATATCAATGCCGTGATAACCGATTATGATTCGCCTAATCACATGGATGGTAATTTCTTCACCCAAGTGATCCGCGACGGAGGAGGCACCCTGACCGTGCCGAAAAACCCGGACGGAACATGGACGCAGGCAGGCGCTCGCGGACTGGGTCTTCTGGAAGAAGGCGGACGGAGATACAACAAGTGGAATGAAACACAGTTGTCGTTTACAACCAAATTCGATTTGCTAAAAGACGTCTGGACTTTGAATGCAGATGCTACTTACCGGTTTGCAAACAACACGGTGGAATCGGCTAACTTGCCCGTTTATTACCGGACAGGACCAGATCAGGATATGAAAACGGTGTGGAGTAATCTCGGCTCAACGGCTTTTGCCCAAAACCAGTCGATTTCCAACAGATACATCGTTTACAATGCCTATACGGATTTCCATAAGACGTTTGCAGAAAAGCATTTTGTAAAAACCCTGGTGGGATTCAATCAGGAATATACTTACATCAACGACTGGAATGTAAAACGCGACCAGTTGATCAGTACTTCTTTGCCTTCAGTTAATTTGGCTACCGGAACGCCTTCAACTTCCCAATCCATCAGCGAACTGGCTTTGAGAGGAGTGTTCGGACGATTCAATTATTATTACGACGAACGCTACCTCCTGGAATTATCCGGGCGTTATGATGGAACGTCTCGCTATCCAAAACACAACCGTTTCGGATTTTTCCCGTCAGGCGCCGCTTCGTGGATCGTGTCGAATGAATCGTTTCTGGAAGATTTGAGGGAAACCTTGAAGGTGGATATGCTGAAACTGCGGGGATCGTATGGCGAAATAGGAAATCAGGTCAATTCTTCCTATTATCCTTACATCGCTTCTATGGGATCGGGAAAGACAAGCGTCATACTGGACGGCTCGCAACTTTTGTACATCAATCATCCGGGTGTAGTTGCAGGAGACTTATCCTGGGAAACCGTCAGGACGTTGAATTTCGGAGTCGATCTGAACCTGTTTAAGAAATTAGAGCTGGAATGGAGCGTGTACCAACGAAATACCGAAGGCATGTTGACCAAAAGTAAAACCTTGCCGGGCGTTTTTGGCGCTACCGAACCGAACACCAATGCCGCCGACCTGAAAACAAACGGATGGGAATTGGCCGTCAGTTGGAAAGATCAGTTCAATCTGGCCGGCGATCCATTCTCCTTTACCGCCCGTTTTATCATTTCCGACAGCCGTTCGTTTATCACTAAATACGATAATCCAACAAAATCCATCACAGATCATTATGTAGGCAAGGAAATCGGCGAAATCTGGGGATTAACCACCGAGGGCTTTTTCCAGGATGAAGACGAATTAAAGAATCATGCCGACCAGAAAGCCGTAGGTGAAGACGATAACAAGTATATGTTCTATGTGGGCGACATGAAATACAAAGACCTGAATAACGACGGTTTTATCAACTACGGCGACA
>JAITTA010000323.1 GCA_031287395.1 Dysgonamonadaceae bacterium
GATTTCCTTCTCAGAAAGAGTAATTGTCGAGGAATTGATTACTTTGGGAAAATTATCATTTAATTCATTACCAAAAAGAAATGAAGGGGTTTTCATCTTTTTCAACATCACCTCTTTGATGTTGTCAGAGCTTTTCTTTATCTCTTTTACGGTGCTTTGTAATTCTACGAATCCTTTGGGCTCTACACAACCTATCAATAAGTTATCTTTGCAGGTATAAATCATTCCTCCGGAATGTAAATAACGGATATCATTAAAAAAAACGGATGCAAATCTGGTTATTCCGGATTCCTTGGAATGAATACACGTGTAAATTCTTCGTTTGTATACAAATAAGTTGACAATATGAGATGACGTTTCGATAAAAGTGATATTAAAAGCATAATTACTGTCGCCTCGGACCGTTTTGTCGAATTCTTTTGGAGTGACGGAATGATCAAACAGTGAGCGTGGAATATTGTGCTCCCCAAAATCAAAGTAATATTTATTCTGTATTTTTGCCGAATCTAAATCTATTCTAAAGGTCATGTTGCTGTAATAGGGTGCAAATAATAACTCCTGTTGAAATGTACTAAAAATAGTTCCACTTGGAGGAGACATGACAATTTTTTCCTTGTTATAAGGCAATAGCCGGGACACCACATTTCCGTCATCATCGTATATCAGGATGTTGTAATCATTGATTTTTCCACGTCCTTGAGTATAATTATTCAGATACGCCAGATATAAATTTTCACCTACAACATATATTGAAGATGCCCACCAGTCAATTTTAATACCTTTTACAAAAGTTCCGTCTAAGCGGAATTTCATGATTGTTTTTTTATTGTGGCACCACACCAATAACTCATCATTGTATTCATCATAAGCAATATCATTCGGGGAATCGTACTCTCCCGGACCTTCTCCGTTTTTACCGATTATATTCAAAAATTTACCGGATCTATCAAATATGAAAACCTTTCTTGCGATGGCTATATCCAGAATAATGAATTTATCGTCCGTAGTAATAATCTTATCAATACGTCCAATGAGGTTATCGCTGCGTGTTTCCAGTTTGACATACTGTATATCTTCATAAATATCGGAATATTTCAGGACGACATTTTCATCGATAGGATCTATTATTATTATTTTTTCAAAAGAACTTTCCTCTGCAATTTCCGATACAGCAGACTCTTTAGAAACTTGCTTGCACCCAAACAGGAGCAAGCAAGTAAATATTAAAATTTGTTTCATAATATCCGAAGAGATCAATATGCATTACAGCCTGATTCACAGTCCCAGCAATGTGTATACGAATCTCCACTTATACAATTACTGTAATTGCCATAAACAGCAATTCCGCCTAAAATTTTTGTTTTCATAAAAATAAAATTTAAATTGTTCATAAATAGATGCTTTACATTAAGCATTTTTTATTTGTTTAAATTCTCAATTTTATCTACCACCATATTTGTTTTCCTTCTTTATAAGTAAAGATACGCTCTTCAGTTCCTTCCGTCAGGTCCCTTAACCAGATTTTATTAAGCTTTTTCTCAGGCATCGTATACCGGTTGTACCTGTTCCGCCCAAGTACGGCTGGTCGCATAATGACCCGGCATATTCTCAATTAAATTACCGATGGCCAATACTTTATTATCACGATCCAACAAAAATGACTGGAAAGACATTTTTCGGGAGGTTCATCCGGTTCCATTAGAATTATCTTTTAATATCAAAGCGCTTTATGGACCCGGTTACATTAGAGGTTTTGTCCAGAAGTACATATCCGGTTCACAAGGAGTAAAACCGCAATTTTTATACAGCTTCTGAGCCGGATGATTATCGGACCGTACCTCAAGGGTAATTTTACAACATTGAAGCTGTTTTGCCAAAGCGACCACGCCATCCATTAAACTTCGGCCCAATCCCTTTCCCCGGTAATTTCCATAAACGACAAAATCGTGAATATACAGGTATGGTTTCACTTTGAAAGTAGAAAAAAGTTCGAACAGCGTAGAAAAACCGACAATCTGTTCCTGATAAAAAAGGAGCAATACAAAAGCCTTGGAATTCGCTTTCAATTCCTCCAGGAGCAATGCCTGCCGGACCTCGTCCAAAGGGATAGAATCTCCCATCGGATCCTCGATATAATGATTCAGCAATTCGGTAAACCGGCCGGTATGTTCGCGATTATTAAAATCGCATAATTCAACACGAATATTTTCTTTCCTCATAATACATAAAAAGCGCCCCGAAGGGCGCCTTATATAAAGCCGCATTGTAGATATGACAAAACTCCGTATGACAGGATTTGAGTGCTTTACCGTGTTTGTAATCCGCCGTGCTAAGCATACCCAAAGGGCGCGGCCCGCCATTCCCGGTAAGAGCTTGTCTCGGAATGATGTTTAATTTGATGAGTTTCCCAATCGACAAAATGCGGCTAACTCTTTATTTCTTTACCTCTCTTGGTATACTGCAAATGTACGTCTTTTTTTTGAGAAAACCAAAAATCCTGAAGAAAAAATTCAGGGGACGGAGTTAAAAAGTCCACCTTCCTTTCTCAAGAAAGCCCGAACTCCTGATGCAATTCGGGAATGACAACATCCTTGAATCCCTTTTTCATCAGACGGGTTTTGAACTCAATCTGAACATCCGGTTCCCCGTGTACGACAAATATTTGCTTGACTTCATCATGGTCCTGACATGCCAGATATTGGCATAAATCATTGTAATCGGCATGCGCACTCATGGAATCGATCGTACGAATGTCGGCTTTAACCAGATAACGGGTACCAAAAATCCCGACTTCTTCCGGACGTCTTTTCAATCTTGCTCCTAAAGAATTCGGTTCGCAATACCCAATCAATAAAATCGTATTCCTCCAGTTCTCGATACTATTCGCAATGTGGTGTTTCACTCGCCCGGCTTCCGCCATACCCGACGCCGAAATAATCACACAAGGATTCCGGGTAAGGTTCAAAGCCTGGGAATCCCGTTTATCGGTAATATACTTCAGTCCCGGAAAATCAAACGGATCATCATCCCGTTTCATCAATTTCTGAACCGATTTATTAAAACACTCCGAATGACTCTTGACAATTTCTGTAATTTTAGTTGAAAGAGGACTGTCCACATAATAATCCACTGGCGGTAATTCCCCGTTCAAACCCAGTTCATTCAAAGCATAAAGCAATTCCTGAGTACGTCCCACACTAAATGCAGGGATAATCAATTTCCCTTTTTTACCCAGACAGGTCTCCTGGATATTTTCCAATAAATCTTCAGCATAAGTTTCAATAGGCTTGTGAATCTTATTTCCATAAGTCGATTCCAGAATAATATAATCAGCTTGCGGAAAAACCTGGGGGGAACGCAATATCGGGTCACGATACCGGCCAACATCGCCGCTAAAAGCAATGTTTGTCTTCCTTCCCTCTTCCGTTATCGTTATAAAAACCGTGGAACTTCCGATAATATGCCCTCCATCAAAAAATTGAAGATCAATGTCCTCGTCAATTTTAACCGGGATATTGTAATTCACAGCATAAAAACACTTAAAAGTATTTAATACATCTTCTTCCGTATAAAGCGGCTCCAACAAAGGGCGGCCTTCTTCCGCCCGTTTTTTATTCAACAAATGGATATCCTGCTTTTGGATATGAGCGGAATCGAGCAATAA
>JAITTA010000015.1 GCA_031287395.1 Dysgonamonadaceae bacterium
CGGGAGGTCTCCCGGACCGTCGAGGTGAAATACCCGACCGGAACCGGCAGTGTTACTGCAAATGCCGTACAGGTATCCCCGAACCCGACATCGGGAATCATCCGGGTGAGTAATACCCAAGCGAACCAAACAGTCCGCATCACGGATGTGACCGGCTCGCTGAAGGGAACTTACAAAACCGGGGAAGGCACGACGACAATCGACCTGACCGGCTATGCCAAAGGCACGTACCTGTTACAGTATAACGGCAAAACGTTCAAGGTCATCAGGAAATGATGTGCCGATGAAATAGTTGAAATAAATAATCAAAAGGAAGGGCTTGCCACGATGTGAAGTGCAAGCCCTTCCTTATTTTTAAGAGCAATCTTTCTGAATCTTTTTATACTCGCTTAATCCCTCCCTTTAACTACTTGTAACTCCCTTTAACTACCTGTACCTCCCTTTACCTCCCTTTACCTCCTATTAATACCATCCGATTCATGCCATTAATTTGAGTTTAATCAGAGATAAGTGGGATTAGTATGGTTTCACCGGAACAGGATATTTCGGGTCGATTGCGAAATACGGTTTCCGTTTGATCCATTGTCCTCGTGTAAAATCGGGAAAATCAACCAGACCTCCGCCATTGGCGATCGACATTTCCGAAAGCGGAGAGATGGCGCTCCAGGCAGCAGCATCGTAAGCATCCAGCGGTGGAGGAGTATTGCTCTTGACAGACTGGAATAAATCGTACATCATAATGAAGTCCATACCGCCGTGGCCTGCTTCACGGGCTTTGGCTTCCAGTTCGGACCACAATTGGTGATCGTATTTCTTAATCCATTCGTCGCTCTTATCCCATCTGTGCGGAGTTGATTTCCCCTCGACATAGATGGTATTCCCATCGTTCATCCATAATCCGTCGGTACCCTGAATCCTGAATCCCAGGGAATAAGGACGTGGTGAGTTGGTATCATGAGTTACAATAACCGTTTGTCCGTTGGCACATTTGATCATAGAAGTAACAATGTCTGCGCAATTGAATTTCACATTGGCGTATGGATGATCTTTTCCTCCGTTATCGATGATGAATTTGTGTAAACCGCGACTTTGAGTTCCCATGGCCGATAGACTAAGGAAACGGTTTCCCCTGTTGATGTCGAGGCAATTGGCTACCGGACCGGCTCCATGAGTAGGGTAGAGGTCTCCGTTGCGGGTAATGGAATGGTTGGTTCTCCAGTGTGCTTCGTAAGCTGCTTTTTCTCCCATATAGAGGTTATCACCTTTTCTGTAGGAGTATTTCGTACCGTCGTTGAATTTTACATCACGTAAATCGTGTTCGTAGCCACAACGGCAATGCAGTAGTTCCCCGAATAAACCTTCGCGCACCATATTGAGTACGGCCATTACGTCACGACGGTAACAGACATTCTCCATAATCATCAGGTGGCTTCCTGTTTGTTCGGATACGTTAACCAAATCCCAACATTCTTCCAGGGAATTGGCTGCCGAGACTTCTACTCCGACATAAGGAACTCCGGCTTTCATAGCGGCGACAGACATCGGAACATGCCATTCCCATGGGCTGGCGATGATAATCGCGTCGAAAGTTTCTTTTTCCAGCATTTCCTCGAAAGCGCGGTCGTGTCCGGTATATACTTTTGGGGATTTTCCGCCTTTTTTTGCAACCAAATCCTGAGTGGCTTTGATTGCCGAATCTAAGATATCGCAGAATGCAATCAGATCTCCACCCAAAGCAATGATATTGCTGACATGTTCTCTGGAACGGGCGCCGGCTCCGATAAGTCCTACACGAAGTTTATCATTGGCGCTTCTGGGTTTGTCGTTCTTTTTTGAATCTTTCTGGGGAGTTGCATTGGAAGCGGAAAGTGACGAGACGGCAGTTGCAGCAACAGTTCCCAAGCCTAATGCGGAGGCTTTTCTGATGAAATCTCTACGGGTATCGTTCATGATAAAATTATTTTATGGTTTTATTAGTTTTTAATTTCCAAATATACAATTTTTTATGAAAACGACCCTGTTTTGAGCAAATATTTTTTAAATGAATCTCCAAACCTGTACCTGATCGGCTGAAATTTCTGTACTCCATAGCGGAGGCCTGCTTCTTCGATGTTCGCAAATACCTGCTTCGCTTGCGAAGCAGGTGCTTATCATTTTTGATAGAGTTTCTTTAATAGATCCGGACGTTTTAATTTGCTCAGGGAACGGGATATATCTGCTTTGTATTTGTTGTCGTACCAGAAAAAATATTTTCTTTGGTTTAATTTCTCTTCTTTTCCACGGGCGGTATAAACCGGTTTCATGGTGTAAGGATGATAACCGGTGTAATAGATTTCCGTAGATAAAGTCATGGGAGTAGGGGTGAAGTCCTGTACCTGTTCGGGGTGGAAATTCAAATCTTTGGAAATGACGGCCAATTCGGCCATGTCAATTTCGGTACAAGCGGGATGAGAACTCATGAAATAAGGAATCAGTTGTTGTTTCAGGTTTTTATCCTTATTTATTTTGTCAAAAATTTTTTTGAACTGGTGAAAATAGCTGAAAGAGGGCTTCCTGATACAGTTCAGTACTTCGTCGGAAGTGTGTTCGGGAGCGACTTTGAGTCGTCCGGAAACATGGTTGGAAATCAGTTCAACGCCGTAGTCCCGGGCCGTTTTATTCAGTTCTCCATTAGAATAGGGCGTCAGAAGCAGATCATATCTGACGCCGCTTCCGATAAATGATTTTTTAACTCCAGGTATTTTATCAACAGCTTTGTAAAGTTCTAAAAGGGGTTTGTGGTCAGCATTTAAATTGGGGCAGACTTTTGGAAATATACAAGAAGGTTTCCTGCATTGTTTGCAAATATTCAGGTCGATTCCCTGCATCCGGTACATATTGGCCGACGGGCCTCCCAAATCGCTGATGTATCCTTTGAAATCGGGCATTTCAGTAACGGCCTTTACTTCTTTCAGGATGGATTTTTCGGAACGTGAAACTATGAATTTGCCCTGGTGAGCCGAGATGGTACAGAAGGCGCATCCTCCGAAGCATCCGCGGTGGATATTCACCGAATGGCGAATCATATCGTATGCCGGGATTTGTTTGCCCTTGTATTTCGGATGAGGAAGCCGGGTGTAAGGTAAGTCGAAGCCGGCGTCTATTTCTTCGGTCGTCATGGGACCATAGGGCGGATTGACTACAATGAACTGTTCTCCTGTCTTTTGTATGATACGGGAAGCCTCGATCCGGTTCGATTGTTCTTCGATGTGTTTGAAGTTCCGGGCCTGTTTTTTCTTGTCTTGCAAGCAGTCTTCAAAAGAAAACAACCGGATGTCGGCGTTTTGTTTTTGATTTTTTCCTGTTTTCAATTCCGGAATAAAAGGTGTCAGGTAAGCAGTTTGAGGAATATCGGTCCATTTGCCGGGACCGGCATTTTGAATTGTTCTTACAATTTCCCGGATGGGTTTTTCTCCCATTCCGTAAACTAATACATCGGCTTTTGAATCGACGAGAATACCCGGCATCAGTTTATCCTGCCAGTAATCATAATGCGAAAGACGGCGCAGGGAAGCTTCAATTCCGCCGATAATCACAGGAATATCGGGATATAGTTCCTTCAGAATACGGGAATATGCGATTGTCGGGTATTCCGGCCTCATATCCGGCCTGGCATCCGGGGTATAGGCGTCGTCCGAACGCAATCGTTTGTTGGCCGTGTATTTGTTGATCATGGAATCCATGGCGCCTGCCGAAACCCCGAAAAACAAACGGGGCTTCCCTAATTTTTTAAAATCCCGCAAATCGTCTCTCCAGTTAGGCTGGGGTACGATGGCTACGCGAAGTCCCATCGCTTCAAGCGTCCTGCCGATCGCCGCGGCGCCGAATGACGGGTGGTCTACGTATGCATCCCCGGAGAAGAAAATGACGTCCAATTCTTCCCAACCCCTTAATTCCACTTCCTTTTTGGTGGTGGGTAACCAATCCGTTAATTTGATCATTTATTCCAGTCTGCCTTTTATTTTAATGGGAATCATCGTCCCTTCCATGACCATCTCCAATATGCCAGAAAATATTTTTTTCATATGTACATTACAGAAACCGCTATAAAGTTATAAATAAAATTTTTAAAAATTATGTTAAAAAACAAAAAACTATTTAAATTAAAATGAAAAGAATCGACTTTCTGTTTTTAACCGGATTTATTTCCAAACGTTGCGGTTAAAACCGCCGGCTTTAGCTGTTTATACTTTAGTCGGCTTTAGCCGAAGTAAAACCCACTTACTTTAGTGGGTGGTTGTTTAGTTTTAAATGAATCTCCGCACCTGTACCTGACCGGCAGAAATCTCTTACTCAAGAGCAGAGTTCAATCTCTTTGATGTTCACAACTGCCCGCTTCGCTTGCGAAGCATCGTTTTGTAACCTGCAAGCGTCTGCTTGCAGGTCAGGACAGTACCCGCCCCGATCTCCTGCGGCTGCCGTAGGCAGCTAACTCCCTGCGGCAGAGCAGGACTACCGGTGTATAGAGCTACCCAAACCCGGTAAGCGTGCGCTTACCGGTTACTAAGCGATGCTTCGTAAACGAAGCAGGCGATGCACGTCCTGCGTGAAGAAAAACGGCTCCCGACTTTTAGTCATGGAGGTACCTGTACGGATATTCATATTTCCGTAATTATTTCACAGGCTTTTTGTACCGTTTTGACATTCCGTATCAGTATCGATCGTCTTTTATTGTTTTCTTTCAGTTGGCAGATTTTATAATGTTTCTGTATGAAAGCCAGTAATTTGTCGAAAGCCTCGCTTTGATAATAAGGAGATTCCGGGTCGGATACCAGGAAAATATACATGGACTCCTGTTTGAGGCTGATTTTTTCTATTCCTAATTTCTTAGCCATTCGCTTGAGACGGACGATGTTGATTAATTCTTCTCCTTGTGGTGGAATTTTTCCGAAACGGTCTTCCATTCTTTTGATAAATCGCTGGATGTCATCTTCTTCTTCAAGACTGTCCAATTCTCTGTAAATGGCGATCCGTTCCGAATCGTTCGGGATATATTTTGCAGGGAAGAGTACTTCCATATCGCATTCCACACTGGTTTCGAGGACATAAGAAGATCCGGTGTCTATATTCCGTTCGTTTTTATACAAATCGGGAAAGATTTCGTTTTTAAGTTCCTGAACGGCTTCCGCAAGTATTTTCTGGTAAGTTTCGTAGCCCAGGTCGGCGATAAATCCGCTTTGTTCTGCTCCGAGCAGGTTTCCGGCGCCACGAATATCCAGATCTTGCATGGCAATGTGGATCCCGCTTCCCAATTCGGAGAAATTCTCAATAGCTTGTAGTCTTCTCCTGGCTTCCACAGTCAGACTGTGCAAAGGGGGCGCCAAAAGGTAACAAAACGCTTTCCGGTTACTTCTTCCCACCCGTCCGCGTAGTTGGTGCAAGTCGCTCAGTCCGAAGTGATGGGCGTTATTTACAATGATGGTATTGGCGTTGGGGATGTCGATTCCGTTTTCTACAATGGAGGTTGCAATCAGAACATCGTATTCGTAATTAACAAAATCGGTGACGATTTTTTCCAGATGATTGGGTTCCATTTGTCCATGTCCTACGGCGACACGGGCGTCGGGAATTTCTTTTTGAATTAGTTTTTCAAGTTCCGGAATGCTTTGTATCCGGTTATTGATGACAAAAACCTGTCCGTTACGGCTCATTTCGAAGTTGATGGCTTCCCGTATGATATCGCCGCCGAAACGATGTACCTCTGTTTGTATCGGATAACGATTGGGAGGGGGAGTCGTAATCGAAGATAAATCGCGGGCCCCCATCAGACTGAATTGTAAAGTCCGTGGAATTGGAGTTGCCGTCAGAGTGAGCGTGTCCACGTTTACTTTCAGTTGTTTTAATTTTTCTTTGACGTTGACTCCGAATTTTTGTTCTTCATCGATGATCAACAATCCCAGATCTTTGAACAGGACTTCTTTTCCTATCAATTTATGAGTCCCGATTAAGATATCGATTTTGCCTTCTTTCAATTTTTGAAGGATATTTTTTGTGTCGGTTGTTTTCCTGGCTCTGGATAAATACTCTATAGTACACGGAAATTCTTTTAATCGGTCCTTAAAAGAGTTGTAATGCTGAAATGCCAGCAGGGTGGTCGGAACCAGTACTGCCGTTTGTTTTCCGTCGGTTGCAGCTTTGAACGCGGCACGGATAGCGACTTCCGTTTTTCCGAAACCGACATCTCCGCAGACCAACCGGTCCATCGGGCGAAGGCTTTCCATGTCCTGTTTTACGTCGTTGGTCGCTTTTTCCTGGTCCGGGGTATCTTCATAAATGAATGAGGCTTCCAATTCTTTCTGAAGATAAGTATCCGGAGAATAAGCGAATCCTTTCTCTTCCAGTCGTTTGGAATAAAGTTGTATCAGGTCTTTGGCAATATCTTTGACTTTCTTTTTAGTCCGGTTTTTCAGATTTTCCCAAACGCCGGAGCCCAGTTTATTCAGCCGTGGAGGTTCTCCATCCTTTCCTTTGTATTTTGATATTTTATGCAGGGAGTGGATACTGACAAAAATAACATCATTGTTAAGAAATGTTAATTTTATCACTTCCTGCATTTTGCCGTTGAGTTCCGTGCGTATCAGTCCTTGGAATTTACCGATACCGTGATCGATATGTACGACATAGTCTCCATTCTGAAATTGTTGTAACTCTTTGAGGGACAGGGCAATTTTTCCGGAGCGTGCCCGGTCTGATTTCAGATTGTATTTGTGGAAACGGTCGAATAATTGGTGGTCGGTATAAAAACAGGCTTTTAAGGTATTATCTGTGAATCCTCCGTGAAAGGCTTTCAAAACAGGAGTGAATGGAATGTCGTCGCCCCGGTCTTCAAAAATTGAGCGGATCCGGGAAATTTGTTTTTGATTGTCACTCAGGATATAGAGTTTGAATCCTTCGTTCAGTTTTTCCTGGAATGTTTGTGCTACCAGGTCAAAATTTTTATGGAATGAAGGTTGTATTTCGGTTGAAAATTCCACGATGGCCGAAGTCGGTTTTTCTTTTTCGGCATTGCTTGGGTTGGTCAGGTGAATTTTGGCATAATTGCTTGCAAGAGCCTGTATTTGTAATCCGGAGGTTACAACTTTCCGGATTTGGTCGAGAGTCTGGAATGTTTCTTCATTACCTGTCAGTATCGGTTCTTCGTTGTAAATGGAAGTTATTCTTTCGTAAACCCAATTTTCATTTCTGAACAGTACCGCGTCTTCTTTTTGGAGGTAAGAAAACAAGGTGGTATCGGTTTGGCCGGCGTTGGCTGATATGATATCTATTTGTTCCAGTTTTTCTTTCGACAATTGGGTTTCTACGTCGAAACTACGGATACTTTCCACTTCGTCTCCGAAAAAGTCGATCCGGTAGGGATATTCATTTGAAAATGAAAAAACGTCGATGAGGGAACCGCGTATGGCATATTGACCGGGTTCGTAAACATAATCGACACATTCGAAACCGTATGATTCCAGCACCTCGGCGACGAATAAACTGTCAACATGTTCTGCAAGCGATATTTTGAGTGTTTTTTTACTTAAAGCATCGCCCGAAACCACTTTTTCAGCCAGAGCTTCCGGATAAGTAATGATCATCAGTGGAGTTTGGTTGTCGCGTATGCGTCCCAATACCTCGGTTCTGAGTATTTCATTAGCCGCATCCCTTTGTCCGTAACGGATATTTCGTTTGAATCCGGATGGAAAGAATAAAACATTCAGGTCGTTTATTGCCTGGCAACAGTCGTGATAGAAATATCCGGCGTCCTCCGGATCGTTAAGTACGCAAAGAAGATTTTTCCCGATTTTATCGAATACGGAAGAGATGATAAGGCTTCCCGAAGAACCGGACAATCCTTTCAGATAAATATCGTTCAGTTGTTTTTTGATTAATGAAGATACTGCGCTCACACCCGGATGCGAGAGAAATATTTCCTGTAATTCCGAAATTTCCAATGCCATAAATTTTGTACAAAAGTAGTGATAATACCGCAAATATTCGTATCTTTGAACTGTAAAATATAAATCCGGATATGAGCGATAGTGTTGTTATCATCCCTACATACAATGAAAAAGAAAATATAGAGAAGATTATCCGTGCGGTCTTTTCTCTGGAAAAGGCGTTTGATATACTGATCATTGATGATGGTTCGCCCGACGGAACGGCAACTATTGTCAAAAACCTGCAATCCGAATTTACGGATCGTCTTCATATCATAGAGCGTCAGGGAAAACTGGGTCTGGGAACGGCTTATATCCGCGGATTCAAATGGGGGATAGAACGCGGTTACGATTATATTTTCGAGATGGACGCCGATTTTTCCCATAACCCGAACGATCTGCTTCGTTTATATAAAGCCTGTTCCGAAGACGGGGCGGATTTAGCCATCGGCTCCCGCTACATCAGCGGAGTGAATGTGGTGAACTGGCCGATGTCCCGTGTATTGATGTCTTATTTTGCTTCGAAATATGTACGGCTGATTACCGGGATGAAAATCGCCGACACGACGGCCGGATTCAAATGTTACCGCAAAGAGGTATTGCAGTCCGTCGATCTGGATGCGATCTGTTTCAAAGGGTATGCTTTCCAGATTGAAATGAAATTTACCGCCTACAAATGCGGATTTACTTTGAAGGAAGTTCCTATCGTATTTGTCAACCGGGTAGAAGGCGTATCCAAAATGAGCGGGGGAATTTTTGGAGAAGCATTATTTGGTGTTATCCAACTCAAATGGAATAGCCTGTTTAAAAAGTATCCTCAGAAAATTGAAAGTTAAAA
The DNA here is from genome assembly GCA_031287395.1 of Dysgonamonadaceae bacterium. GTDB lineage: Bacteria > Bacteroidota > Bacteroidia > Bacteroidales > Azobacteroidaceae > BNXB01. The sequence continues at coordinate 8,797 of JAITTA010000015.1, forward strand.
AATAAAAATTGAATAAAAAAGAATTATTGTCATTATAGCAAGCATTGAAACCATAATTCTGTTTGTGATTATTGTAAAAGTGTGGAAATGGAAAATCAATGAAATCAAATAAATCATTCCATGAGAAATTTTTTTACTACTTTTTGTCTGTCATTGTTTTCGATATTCTTATTCGCTCAGAACACAATACCGGTTCGGGAGCTTGAAGTGGAAATACAAGATAGTATTCCGGTCCAGATGGAAGAAAGTCGGGATAGTCTGAAATTAATCGACGATTACCTTAAAATTGCTCAGTACCGGCGTGCATTGGAGCTTTTAAACCGTATCAATTTAACGGACTCTTTCGTTTTATTGGAAAAAAAAGTAGTTATTTATGAAGCCACGCAAAAATATTCCTTGGCTTTGGCCTGTTATGAATCCCTGATTCAATTGGATCCTACGAGTGATTATTATAGAATTCAGAAAGCGAATGCCCTTTATATCTGTGAAAAAATAAAGCCGGCCCTGGCGCTGTATGAAGAATTGTGCGATTCCTGCGACAATGTTTATTTGCTTAAACGCATAGCGATGTGTTATGAGAAACTGAATGATGAAAGACGCGCCAGATATCATTATGCAAGAGCTTTGGATCAGGATACGACAGATGCTTACGCTACCGCGAGTTTAGCGAAATTATTGATAAAAGCCGGCCAGTACGGGTTGGCAAAGTTTGTATCGGATCGGTATATTGCTTTTGATTCGACTTATAATACCATAAATTCATTGAATGCTTATGCATATTATAATTTAGAGATGTATGGGGAAGCGGCCCAGCGTTTTGAGAAATGTTTGCAAAGGGGAGACAGTTCTCTTTTTGTTACCCGCGGACTGGGGACAACTTATTTCTTTATGGAAAATGATTCGTTAGCCAATCCTATGTTGGAATTGGCTTATAAGGCAGATACTACCAATTCTCAGGTACTCTACGCTTTGGCTCAGACCTTTTTTAATCTGGATAAATATCCGGAAGCAATAAAATATTATGAGATTTTGCTGGAAAAGGATATTCCTTCGGATTAT
>JAITTA010000026.1 GCA_031287395.1 Dysgonamonadaceae bacterium
TTCCATTATTTCCGATTGAGGAGTGATAGGGTAACCGAAATAACCATCAGCCCCATAACGGATTGCCGCATGTGCAATCGCTTCATTTCCTTTCATTAATTTGATTTCTTCCGCCATGTCTTTTAGATTTTTACCTTATAAATGGTGATGCAGCCATCGGGACAGACATATCCGCAACTTGCGCAACCAATGCAATCGTCCTGATTTTTCATTTGGGAGTAGTGATAACCTTTGTTGTTTACTTCTTTTCCCAGTACAAGAACGCTTACCGGACAAGCAACCACACACAAATTGCAGCCTTTGCACCTTTCAGTATCGACAACAATTGTTCCTTTTACTTTTGCCATAAATTCATTTTTAGTGAAAACCGTAACGTTCTGCATTTTTAGACTTGAAGGGTAATGTAGAATGTCAGGTACACAGATTTGAAGTACAAAGTTACAATTTTTTTTATATGAAAAAGTTAAAAGAGATTTTTTTTAGAGAAATGCAGGAGAGCACCGGGAGGTAAAGAGTGTTATGGGGAGATGAAGGAATGTTCGGTAATAGAGGGTAACTTCCTTTACCTCCCGGTAATTTGTGGAAAATGTGAATAAATCTGTAAATTTTAGTCTTTTGAAAAGAAAAAAAGCATATATTTGCAGGCTGAAAAAAAGACTTAGCTAATTAATGTCAAAAAATAAAATAAAAATCAAATGCAGAACAAAGGATTTATAAAGGTTTTCGCTGTATTGCTCACATTGGTTTGTTTGTTTTATTTGTCATTTTCCATTGTGACGAATAGTTTTTACAAGAAGGCCAGTGAATACTCCGGTGGTGACCCTAAGTTGGAGAGTCATTATCTCGACTCATTATCTACAGAAAAGGTTTGGCTGGGTTATACCCTGAAGAAATGCCGTTCCATGGAGTTAAATTTGGGCCTTGACCTGAAAGGGGGGATGAATGTTATAATGGAGATCAGTGTTGCGGATGTACTGAAATCGTTGTCCGGAAACAGTACTGATCCTCAATTCAACCAGGCATTGGAAAATGCCAAGGTACGTCAGGCAACAAGCCAGAAAGATTTTATTTCTCTTTTTACTGAAGAATATCGTAAATTGGATCCGGGGGTCCGCCTGTCGGCTGTTTTTGGTACTTTTGGTATGAAAGACAGGATTAATTCGCAAAATACGGATGATCAGGTTATTGCTGTTTTGCGTGCGGAATTGAAAAGTGCTATTGATAATTCGTTCAATGTGCTTCGTACCCGTATCGACCGTTTTGGGGTCGTTGCTCCGAATATTCAGAAGATGGAAACGGATGGACGTATATCCATTGAACTTCCGGGAATTAAAGATCCGGCGCGCGTGAGGACTTTGTTGCAGGGAAGTGCAAATCTCGAATTTTGGGAAACTTATGAGGAATCTGAGATTCATCAGGCTTTGTTGGCTGCAAACAATATTATCAGGGATATGGAAATTTCCAACCAAGAGAAAACGACCCCTGTTGATTCTACTCCTGTGGATTCTTCTGCTGTAACAGCGGTTGCCGACACTACGGGAAAAACCCTTTCGGATGCGGAAGCCCTTTTTGCTAATATTGATAAAACGACTGCGGAAGCCGATTCTACTGCAGAACAGGCGGAAGATTCGTTCCAAAAAAATTATCCTCTTTTCTATTTACTTAACATGAATCCTCAACAAGCCGTACAAGGTCCGGTCGTGGGGATTGTTGATAAGAAAAATATAGATAAGGTAGATGCCTATCTTGCAATGAAACAGGTAAAGGAATTATTCCCTCGCGTTAAATTCTGTTGGTCTGTTAAGTCGAGAGATGTCAAAGAACAATTTTATGAATTGATCGCATTGAAGGTAACATCCCGTGATGGAACAGCTCCTCTGGGAGGAGATGTGATTGTGGATGCCCGTGATGATTTCAGTCAACATGCCGCTTCTCCGGAAGTCAGCATGTCGATGAATGCGGAAGGTGCCAAGCAATGGGCCCGTCTGACAAAAGAAAATATAGGCCGATGTATTGCCATTGTGTTGGACGATCATGTATATTCTTATCCTCGTGTAAATAACGAAATTACCGGTGGCCGCTCTTCAATCTCAGGCCATTTTACTCCGGAAGAAGCAAAAGACTTAGCTAACGTATTGAAATCAGGTAAGATGTCTGCTCCTGCAAGAATTGTTCAGGAAGACGTGGTTGGGCCGTCTCTCGGACAGGAAGCAATTAATAAAGGTTTTGTTTCTTTTGTTGTCGCTTTGGTTGCATTGATGTTGTATCTGATTGTCATGTACGGTTTCAAGCCCGGTATGATTGCTAACGGTGCTTTACTGCTTAATCTGTTTTTTACATTAGGTATTCTTGCTTCTTTTCAGGCGGTATTGACTCTGTCGGGTATTGCCGGTTTGGTGTTGGCTTTGGCGATTGCCGTAGATGCCAATGTGTTAATATTTGAACGTATTAAGGAGGAGTTACGTGGCGGTAAGACCATAAAGAAAGCTGTAGAAGAAGGTTATGGAAAAGCGTTTTCTGCGATTATCGACTCGAACCTGACTTCTATATTGACCGGTTTTATTTTATTCTATTTCGGAACAGGTCCGATCAGAGGTTTTGCCACTACATTGATTATCGGTATTTTTACATCGTTTTTTACTGCAGTATTCCTGACACGTTTGACTTTTGAAACTTTAATGGGTAAAGGAAAACTTTTGGATTTGACGTTTACTACGAATTTGACCAAAAATTTCCTTGTTAATCCGACATTCAATTTCTTCAGAAACTTGAAGATGATTTATGTCGCAGTAACCGTAGTGACTATTATCTGTCTGGCTTTCATCGGTTTCCGTGGATTGAATCAAGGAATTGATTTTACAGGTGGACGTAATTATATTGTTCTTTTCGAACAACCTGTAAATACCGTGGATGCTCAGGAAATGTTGGATCCGCTGTTTCCTGAACATGTTCCGACTGTGATTACGATCGGAACATCGAATAAGGTGCGTATCTCCACTAACTATAAAATTGCCGATAACTCGGAGGGAGTTGATGAAGAAATCACTCGAAAATTCTATGAAGGCCTCAAGCCTTTATTGAAGGAGGGTACTACATACGAACAATTTACAAAGGATCATATTCAAAGTTCTCAAAAAGTGGGGCCGAGTGTTGCCGACGATATCAAGAAAGGTGCTTTCTGGGCTGTAATCCTTGCTGTGTTAGGTATCGGATTGTATATCCTGATACGGTTCCGCGATATCTCTTATAGCGCCGGTACAATTGTTTCACTGGTTCAGGATGCATTATTCATCCTGGGTATGTATGCTATATTCTGGGGAATATTACCGTTTTCGCTGGAGGTTGACCAGACATTTATCGCTGCTATTCTGACGGCTCTGGGTTATTCTGTTAACGATAAGGTTGTTATTTTCGACCGTGTGCGTGAGTATTCCAAGTTATATCCGAAGCAAGATAAATATACCATGTTTAATCAGGCATTGAATTCGACTTTGGATCGTACGTTCAATACGAGTATCAGTACATTGGTCGTTTTGGTTATCATCTTTCTGTTTGCAGGAGATGCTATC
>JAITTA010000062.1 GCA_031287395.1 Dysgonamonadaceae bacterium
TATCGTGGCTGGACTACCTGAAATTACGGGCTTCTTACGGTATTCTGGGCTCGACTTCATATACCGCCGACGGACTATTTTCCGCCTATCTTTACCGGGATGTATGGGAACCTCAAGGCACTTACAATGTATCGGGATTCAACAACATCGCCAGGGAATCGCAAACAGGAAATCCCAACGTGGGTTTTCAGAAAAGCTACGAATTCAATACAGGAATAGATATTCAATTATTCAACCGTTCCCTGTCCCTTTCCGCCGGATATTTCAATAACATCCTGTATGGAATGTTGGCAAACCTGGGCGACATAACTCCCGGAATAAGCGGTAAAAATGCGACGCTGATGATGCAAAATTACAAACAGTTCAAATCTACCGGATGGGAAGCCGAAGCGCTCTTCAAAAAAAGAGTATCGGATTGGGAAGTATCTCTGGGAGCCAATTTCTGTTACGGCATCAACAAAATTACAAAAGAAGCCAATCCCAACTATCCCGAATCATTTGCCGGTTTGAGAAAGATAAGCAGAACAGGGGATGTCCTGGGACACCGGTATATCGGAACGTTCGAAACCCAGGCGGATATTGATGCCTCTCCAAAACAAGCTTTCGGTACGATTCGTATAGGCGATCTCCAATACCGTGATACGAACGGCGACAACACCGTGGACAACAAAGACCGTGAAGTGATTGCCAACACCACCCCTTCGATAGAATACGGCATCACCATAAAAATAGCATATAAAGGTTTTAACCTCGATATATTGGGGTACGGACTTGGCGGTTTCGACCAGGTACTGGACAACAAGTATTACCAGATATACGGTTCGCGTAAATATTCCAATGTGTTGGTAAACGGACTTCCCAACGGGAATCCGCATCCGGCGCTCAGCCCGGAATACAGAAACAACAATTTTATTGCTTCCGACTATTGGGTAGTGGACGGCAGTTATTTCAAACTGAGAAATCTGGAGTTGGGCTACACCCTACCTTATTTGCTGACCGAAAAAATAGGAATAGGACAATTGAAAGTATATGTGAGGGGAGCCAATCTCTTCACAATATCTAAAATCAAAGATCTTGACCCTGAAGACTTGAATGCGGGCATTGGCAATTTCCCTTTGTGCAGAACAATGACCGGAGGAATTTCACTTTCATTTTAATTCTTTAAATATGTTAAATCGTATGAAAAATTTTGTAAAGTCATTTTTTCTTCTTATCTTTATATTATTAGGATTCGCTTGTTCCGATTTCCTGGATCCTAATACCGATAACACAATGACCGAAGAGGAAGTTTTCGATAATGCCGCTTATTTCTGCGGACCTTTGATGGATGTATACAATGCTTTACCGGACTACTTCAACATAGAAATGGATAACATGACCGATAATTCGGTGGACGGAAAACTGTCCGGCGATTATTATCTCTGTGGTATAGGAGCTTTGAGGCCGGACTATAACCCGTTGGATAACTGGACAAATGCCTATCTTCAAATCCGGAGAATCAATCAGTTTCTCAAAAAAATGGTATTGAACCCCAGCGCCGTCGTACCGACACCGGTACGTTTCTATGCTATCACGACGCCACAAGACAGCATAGACAATGTCCGGGAATTCTATCGTTTGTATGGAGAAGCTTACTTCCTGAGGGCATTGTGGCTGTCCGATCTGTTAAAGAATTTCGGAGGCGTCGCTCCCAACGGACAAGTATTAGGAGTTCCCCTTGTAGGCGACCGGGAGTTGAATGTAACGGATGACCTGAACATCCCCCGCGCTTCATACGCCGATTGCGTTCAGGCTATTGTTAACGATTGCGATACGGCTGCCAAGTATCTCCCTGTGGAATACAAAGGAACCGACCGCGTAACCGGACAAAGTATGAACGGCAGAGCATCCGGTATCAGTGCGATGGCTCTGAAAGCAAGGGTGTTATTGTATGCCGCCAGCCCCGCGTTCAACCCGGAGAACCGGAAAGAACTCTGGGAAAATGCGGCAATTGCAGCAGGAAATGCGATCAAAGCGGTAGGCGGAGGTTTCCAGGATTTGGTGAACGCTCCCACAAATGAAATAGGAGGTGCATACTATTTCAACCAGTTACAGGACAAAACATGGAACGATAACGGAAAAGATTTATTCTTCCGTTCGATCATTACCTCCGGAAACAGGGATTACGAAACCAATAATTATCCTCAATCCATGTATGGATCGGCAGTTACCAACCCTTCCCAGAATTTTGTGGATGCTTTTCCGGATAAGAACGGTTACCCTATTTTCGAAAACGGCGCTACTTATAGCGAGAATAATCCGTTTGCCGGCAGGGACCCACGCTTGGCGCTCTATGTCGCTTTCAACGGATCCCAAATGGGACCGGGCAATTATCACACCATCGAAAGTTATGAAGGAGGAATTGATGCCTACATGCCTTTAAAAAAGACTTCACGGACTTCGTATTACCTCCGGAAATTAGTTCGCCCGGGTACGGTTTCGTTAATCCCCGGAAGTCTGACGGGAACCACACGCGCATACATTATCCTGGGTAAACCCGAATTGTATCTCAATTATGCGGAAGCAGCCAACGAAGCATGGGGTGTGAAACAAGACCCGAAAGGATTCGGATTTTCAGCTTATTCGGTACTGCAAAGAATCCATAAAAAATATGGAAGCGGAGACCAGTACCTCAATAATGTGATTGGCGAAAGCGTCGACAAATTCCGGTCGTATATTCATAACGAACGCCGGTTGGAACTGAGTTTTGAAGGGCATTATTATTACGATCTGAGACGATGGGTCTCCGATAAGAGCACAAACTCAATCAATACGGATGTTTACGGAATGGAAATCACTAAGAACGCCGATAATACTTTTTCTTACAAACGGAAATTCCTCGAAAAGAAAGATTTCAAATCGCCGTATCAACCGATTCCTTACATGGAACTGTACAATGCTCCGTCGCTGGTTCAAAATTACGGCTGGGAATAAGTGATAATTGATTAAAAATTAAAATATATACGTATGAGACAAAATATGATTTTTAGAAAATCCCCAACATCCCTGAGATTAAAACTCATTTGCTTGAGCGCTATTTTATTAGTTTCATGTGGGTTTGAAGATGTAGAAGACACCTATTCATACACTTCGGTTCTATTCCCTTACGGGGCTTATAACCGGAACCTTATTGTAGGAGAAGGGCTGAAACTCGACGTCGGGATTATTTTCTCAGGAGTGCTTAATAATAAGCAAGACAGAAATATCCAATATGTCATTGACCCTTCTCTTGTAACCGGGGAACAAAAAACGGTACTGCCTTCAACGTTTTACACCTGTAAACACCCTTCCCTGATCGTGGTGCCTAAAGGAGAATTGAAAGGATATTTACCGGTGGCACTGGATTCCGTTGCATTCCTCAACGACCCGAAATCGTTAACAGGAGAATACATTTTACCTCTTCGGCTCGTGTCGTCTTCCGATGTGGATTCCATCGATCCCGGGTTAAATTCCATCTGTATTTCCATTAGTTATTATGCCAGGCAACACGGATATTACACCTATTCGGGAAAAATCAACAAAACAAAGGGCGGTTCCGTCCTGAACGATGGAGCATATGCCAATAATCCGTCCGTAACCGACAGCCGTCGTTTCCTGAAAACCGTCGGATATAATAAGTTTTGCGTGACAGCAGATGAAACAAATAACTCCGATCCTGCCAAAGGCGTTTATACATTCTTCATGGAAGTTCCTGTAAACGGCGGCGGTGCAGTAACCATCTCCGCAGATCCCAATTCACCCGTCAAAGTATACCCGGATGGAGAATCAACTTACGACGCAGATAATAAGACATTCCGGTTATCTTATACTTATACATCGAACGATGGTACCGTATGTAAAATTTCCGAAACACTCGTTTTTAGAAACAGAATCCGGGACGTACAAGATAATGGTTTGTATATCAACGAGTGGAGATGATTTGTAAAATTTACATTTATGACGATTAAATCAAAACAACAGTGGGGGAAAGCCGGAAGTATGATGGGCAGTCTGGCATTATTCTCATGCATTCCGAATGTACAGGCGGAAAATAGCCGTCCTAATATTATCTTCATCCTGACGGACGACATGGGATTTGGAGATGTGGGAATATATGGAGGAAAATTCGTTCCTACCCCAAACATCGACAAAATGGCGGAAGAAGGTATCCGGTTCATGCAATATTATAGCGCCGCTCCTATCAGCTCGGCCTCAAGAGCGGGTTTATTGACCGGACTTCATCCGGGCAACTGGAACATCACCAGCTATTTGCAGACGCGAGCCGGCAACCGGGAGGCCGAAATGGCCGATTTCCTCGATCCTTCCGCACAAACCTTGCCCCACATCTTGCAAAACGCCGGATACAAAACAGGGCACTTCGGGAAATGGCACTTGGGAGGAGGACGCGATGTCCACGACGCTCCGTCCATCACAAAATACGGATATGACGAATATGTCAGTACTTATGAAAGCCCGGACCCCGATCCGCTCATAACAGCCTCAAACTGGATCTGGTCGACCGGAGATAGCATTAAACGCTGGAATCGCACAGCCTATTTCGTCGATAAAACATTGGACTTCCTCAAAAAAAACAAAGGAACTCCCTGCTTCGTCAATCTTTGGCCCGACGATATGCACACGCCGTGGGTAGGTAATATGGAAGAACAAATGGTGTTTCCACAGGGAGAAAACAGCGAAAAAAATTTCCGGACGGTTTTGATCGAATACGACAGACAAATCGGACGTTTGCTGGATGGTTTGAAAAAATTGGGAATTGCAGAAAATACCATCGTCATTTTTACCAGCGATAACGGTCCGGCGCCAAGTTTCAGGGGAAGCCGTTCGGGTAATTACCGCGGATGTAAGGCTTCTTTGTTCGAGGGCGGAATGAGAATGCCTTTCATTGTCTGGAACGGTGGAAAATTAATACCCAAAGGAAAAATCGACCGGACATCGGTAGTCAGCGCTCTGGATATGTTTGAAAGTTTATGCAAAATGACCGGAACCCCGCTGCCGGAAAATTTCCGGACCGACGGAAAAGATATGAGTAAAGCTTTGACAGGTACGACGCAACAGCGAAACAAAGCGATCTTTTGGGAATACCGCCGAAATAATAAAAATGCCTTTCCTAAACCGGCCGATACGGATCTGAGTCCCAACCTGGCCGTACGCGAAGGTAACTGGAAATTGCTGATCAATTACGACGAGTCGGATATCATGCTTTATAATCTTTATGAAGATCCGAGGGAAACAACAAACCTTTGCGAAAAATATCCGGATAAAGCAAAGGAACTCAAAGAAAAAACATTACGATGGAGACGTACCTTGCCTACATTAAAACAGTAAAAACAGGTGAAAAAAATAACAACCATAGTTCCTTTGGGCCTGATAACCGTACTTTCGCAAAATATACAGGCGCAGAAAGATCACCGTCCGAATATCCTTATCATTTTAGCCGATGACTTGGGATGGGGTAATGTAGGATTCCACGGAAGTAATATACAAACGCCTAACCTCGATAAGCTGGCCAAAGAAGGCATCGAATTAAATCGCTTTTATACGGCTCCGATAAGTTCTCCTACCCGTGCAGGATTATTGACTGGTCGTTATCCGAATCGCCTGGGAATCAGGCAAACCGTTATTCCGCCATGGAGAGATTACGGCATCGATCCGGAGGAAGAAACTTTACCTGAAATGCTGGAAAAAGCGGATTACCGTAACCGGGCAATGATAGGGAAATGGCATCTTGGACATTCCCGGAAAATCTACTATCCTTTGTCAAACGGATTCACACATTTTTATGGTCATCTGAACGGAGCAATAGATTATTTTACTCATCAGCGGGAAGGTCAATTGGATTGGCATAATGATTGGGAAACGTCGCATGACGAAGGTTATTCTACCGACCTGATTACCGGAGAAGCTGTAAAGTGTATCGATAAATATTCGAAAGAAGGCCCTTTTTTCATCTATGTGGCTTATAATGCTCCTCATGAACCATTGCAGGCAAAACCGGAAGATATTGCAATTTATACCGATGATGTCGAGCAGTTGAAAGGAAAAGAAAGAAAAGAAACGCTTTATGCTGCTATGGTCACTTGTATGGACAAAGGCATCGGAACCATTCTGGAAGCTCTCAAGAGAAACAAAGTAGACGAAAATACCCTGGTCATTTTTTTCAGCGATAACGGAGCTCCGGCCAATAGCGGAGGGAATAACCTCCCACTCAGAGGAAATAAACACCAGGAATGGGACGGTGGTTTGCACACGCCCGCTATTGTTTCTTTTCCGGGGATATTTAAAGGCGGACGTAAAATCAATCAGGTAATCGGGTTTGTCGATATTATGCCCACAATCCACGGAATATTAAACCTTCGGGAAAAACCGGTCCGCCCGTTCGACGGAATAAATGTTACCGACATATTAAGCGGAAAAAAGGAAACCATAGACCGGGACTTGTATTTAGGATGCGGTGCTTTGGTTAACAACCATTACAAATTGATATTGCCGGGTAAAAACGATAACATGAAAATAAACGATGTTTTTTTGTCCTATTATCCCGATGATCCGTTCGAGAAAACGAACGTTTCCGGAGTTCATCCTTTGGAAGTATCCCGGATGCGATCGATCACAGAATATTTCGACTCCAAAGAACCTGTTTCCAAAGTAATGCCTTATGATAAAGGACGGGAAGATTTTGTAGCTCCCTTCGAATGGAAAGTAGAAAAATAAAAAATAAGATTCAGTAACCGATTTATAAAGAAGACGATGAATAAAATACAAACAACATCCCTCTTAATAGTGTCTTTATTAGGACAGGAACAACTTTCTGCCATTGAAAAACCCAATATCGTAGTCATTATCGCAGACGATCTGGCTTCTCATGAAATCGGTTGTTACGGAGGAAAAAATATTCCAACTCCCAACATCGACCGCATTGCACGCGAAGGTATCCGATTTACAAATTGTTATGCCTCGTGCGCGATAAGCGTTCCAATCAGGGCGTCGCTTTATACGGGACTTTATCCGGCACGACATGGAGTATACCAGAATCACAAAAGCTCCAATCCTGACATCAAAAGCATTACAAGTTATTTGCCTGAAAATGGGTACAGGGTTTGGCGCACAGGCAAAACGCATACAACTCCCCGTTCCGTCTACCGGTTTGAAGAAATCCCCGGTTTCGAGAAGGATTGTGTGAAGCCTACCGCCGATTATTTTACCGATAGTCTCCAACAACGTATCCATAATGCCAAAGATCCGTTCTGCCTGTTTGTATGCAGTACCAATCCTCATGCTCCGTGGACGGTAGGCGACCGGACTTCCATCGATCCCGACAAATTGATACTACCGCCGTTGCTGGTGGATAACAAAAATTTCCGTAACATCTACCGCAACTACCTGGCAGAAGTAAAAGCCCTCGACGAACAGGTTGGCGCCGTGTGGAAAATGCTGGAGGAAACCGGCCAATTGGACAATACCTTGCTGGTATTTCTCGGAGAACAAGGTCCCCAATTTCCGGGAGGCAAATGGACCTGCTGGAATTACGGACAGTCCAGTGCATTGATAGCCCGTTATCCCAGGCAAATCAAAGCAGAAAGCACCTCTGAAACGCTTGTGCAGTACGAAGATATCCTCCCCACCCTGATTGACTTTATTGGGGGTAAACCTATTGATAACATCGACGGAAAGAGTTTTCTGCCGGCCCTCTACGGAAAAAAGAAAGAATGTCGTCCATGGGCTTACGGTATTCACAACAATATTCCGGAAGGCACGCCCTATCCGATACGTAGCATTCGTGACAAGCATTACAAACTGATCATAAACCTGACTCCCGAAGTTCCGTATTACGAAAAACACCTGATGAATTCTCCCGTCTGGGCCTGTTGGACGGATGGCGCCAAAACCGATAAGCACGCAGCCGCCATGGCCGACCGCTATGTCCGGCGACCGGCAATCGAGTTTTACGACATGGAAAAAGATCCCTGGGAATTGAACAATTTGGCTTCCGATGGAAAGTATGCGAAAAAAATCGCCGAAATGAAACAATTATTGGAGCAATGGATGAAGGAACAAGGAGACACCGGAATAACAATGGACGTACCTCAGACGGCAAATCAAAAAGTCGAACAGGAAAAGCAAAATAAACTCGCCGCTATCCTGACGCACGACCGGGCCGTACATATCAAAGACGGCTGGATACGCGACCCTTACATATATCTTGCTCCCGACGGCTATTATTACCTGACCGGCACAACGCCGAATCCGGGCGATCCGAGAGAAACACAGGACAAATACAACCTCGGACTGACGCCCCAATCAGTTTCAATAGGGAAAAAACCCAGTATCGTAGGACACAAAATCCGGATATGGCGTAGCGCCAACTTGGCAGAGTGGGAATATTTCGGTGAACCATTCTCTTTGGAAAAAGGTTATTGGGCGGAAAAGCATCCCGAAGCTTTTGAAAAAAACAGCGACAAGGAATGGCTGGTCTGGGCGCCCGAAATGTTTTTCACAGATGGGAAATGGGTATTCGTCCATACTTCTCCCAGCCCCTTCGCAAACGGCGCCAATTTAATCGTATCTACAGGCCTGGTAGACGGCGATCTAACCTTCCCTATGGGCGACGGCATACTCAAAAAACACGATCCTTCGCTTTTTCGGGACGATGACGGAACCTGGTACCTTACATGGGGTAATACCCTCATTGCACCCTTGAAACCGGATTTCGGCGGACTGGCCGCCACTCCAAAACGCATCGATCCAAGCGATAGAATCATCGGACACGAAGGTGCTACTATTCGGAAAATCGGTAAGAAATACGTTCTCTTTGGAACGGCCTGGTCAACCGACAAACCGCGTAAAGGTTCCTACAACCTGTACTATTGCACTGCCGACTCAATAGAAGGACCATATGGCGAAAGACGCTTCGCCGGACGCTTCCTCGGACATGGAACACCTTTTCAGGATAAAAAAGGACAATGGTGGTGCACGGCATTCTTTAACGCAAATGTTCCCCCTTTAGATAATGAAGGGATAGAAAATAAAAATTTAAGCGAAACGGCTCAAACCATCAACAAACAAGGAACAACCATCGTTCCTTTGGAAGTAAAGATTCTTGAAAACGGCGACGTCTATATTCGTGCTATTGATAAAAAATATGCTTATCCCGGTCCCGATGAAGTACAAAAATTCTTTTGAATATTTTCTATTTCAATCTATTTTTTATTCCATGCAAGAGGGTGGCTGATATTCTTGTTCAATTTATTTTGTTTTCATCCGGTCATCGTCCCAAACGTTTTCCGTATTCCAAAGGTCGGGAATCCCACCGTGTCCGCGAGCATTCAGCGGAGTCTGATCGAAGGGTGAAGTTTTGCCCGAATGAACGGCATACAACCGTTTTGCCGTTTCCATCATGGCTTCTACCTGGTATTTGTAGGGACGATCGGTAACGTCAATCAATCCGCAATTGTAGTTTTCACCGTCGAAGCGTCCAATCAAATCCTGATCGCACCATTGGAAATAAGCGGTACCTATCATTCCCGGATGTGCATAAGCCTGTTCCGTATAGTAACGATAAGCTACGCCCCGCTGTTCTTGGGAGTTCACCTGCCAAAGCGATTGCGCCATCCCCCTATCAACAGTTCCAAAATGATATTCTCCGATAATCATAGGCATATCGACTAAACGAAGCGCGCGATCCATCATGTCTTGATCCGGTTTCAGCGAGTAGCAGTTGAAGCTAAGAATATCGAAGGCATTGCGGCAAATTTGCATGAGCTGGTCGTCCAACTCGTTTAAATTACCAAAACGGATGCCGAGATTCAGATGGTTTGGATCGTAACGTTTCATCGTTTTCTTCACGGTTTGCAGAAAAGTGTTGAAAGTGACGTAAATGAACTGTTTCTTGCGTTCCGGCGAGGTATCGTCTTTCAGGAATTTCTCAAGTTCCGTTTTAATGGGACGGTCATCGCCTGCAATGATGAGATCGCAAAGACGGGCTTCCTGTCCCAGCCACGACGGCTCGTTCCCTACAAAATAGCCGAGAATCCAGGGGTTGTTTTTTTCCGCAGGTAGATAGGTCTTCATTGCCGAATCCATCTTGGCGGCAAATCCCGGAGCATATACGTCTGCAAGACCCATCAGGTTGCCATCCATTGCCAATCCGCGCAATTGCAGGGTATACGCTTTCCTGTTCAGACCGTAAACGGCAGGGTCTGACCAGTTGGCGATCGTATTCAATCCCCATTTATCCATGCGTTTGAAAACCATCTCATTGGCTTTTCCTTTGAAATTGTCGCCATAACGACGATAGAGATTCCAAGCGCCGAAAGAAACCGTTCCCCGATTCCGGTTTGTTTGCCGGAATTGTTCGGGAGGCAGTTCCTTGAACATCCCCGCCCGCTTATCCAAATCCCGCGTATTGCCTCCTCCTCCCGGGCTCACACAGTCCACGCCATGGGAAAGGAACAGATAACCGTCGGGATCAACAAACCACCAGCGTCCGTCATTCTTTTCCACCCGGAAGAATCCGGAGCCTTTGACCTGTTTTTGCAGGTATCCTCCGTAGCGGGAATAGTTGTACTCCGGAACAGTATTTTCAATATCTTTATCTTCTGCGATCCATTCTGCCTGTAATTGTTCCATCGAATGGATTTTTTCCGTATAATCGACCAGGTTGTGTTGACCGAACTCATCCACAACGGGAATGTCTTCCAGATATTCATCGCCCGGATCGTCTACGGCAAGCGTAATGTTGCGAATTTCAAATTCGGGATTTCCGACAGGTACGCGCATACGGATGCCGATAGAATCAACACCATGCAGTTCGCCCCGTTTTCCGCCCAGATTTATCCAACCTGTATAACGCGGCTGGTTAAAGGTAGCGGCCAAATCGATTCTGGCGTCCGGCAACCGGCGGTAAAACTTCAATGGAATGGCTAATTTATTCCAGGCATTCGGTACGTAATTCATTATGCGCAGTTCATTGTATCCGTTGTTGGTAGTAAATCCTATGTGAAAACGTTGAGCGGTGGTAATCCTGAACTCAAGCACTACAAAATTATAGTCATCCCAATCGCGAGGCAAATTGGGATTGATGTCCTTGAGGGCAAATTTCTGTCCGGAAACTTCCTTTTTACTATCAAACTTGATTTTAAATTCTTTAGGACAGGAATTACAATGTGTTAATAAAAGCAGGGCAAAAATTACCATGCAGGTCAACAGATGCTTCATACTAATTTATTGTTATTAATTATTTATTAAATCTTGATTTATTGATGAAACAATTCAGCTAACAGCCATATCATTCTGGCTGTGGTATATACCCTTATTTCCTTATAGGTAGCGTTAATAGCCAATCAACCGTATTGCCGACGGCACGAGAATGGTTTCATCATCGTATTCATACAATTTATTTTAAAAGTTTACCGGACTTTTACATTGAAAAATTTAGAACGGGCCGTGATAAACAATGTATTGCCGTCTTTCCCTCCGAATTGAATGGCAGAAGGACGTTCAGGTACGTCGATGACGCCTTTTTGATTGCCGTCTTTGTCAAAAATATAGATTTGCCCGTCGGCGACATACAGGTTCCCGTCTTTATCGACGGCTGAGCCGAACTCGCCCCATTCTACGAAGTATTTTAGATTGGACAATGTCCCGTCGGAAGCGACATCCATGCGTACCATCCGTTTATCGTACTCATCCGAGGCATAGAACGGTTTTCCGGGGTATGCTTCCAAAACGGAAGAACCACGCGCTAAATCGTATTGATCGGGTATGATCGTTTTTCCGTCGGGCGCTACAAAGCATAATCCGGGTTTGAACATAACCACCGTATTGAAATCATGGAAATCGCGCCACCGGTTAGAGGGATACAATGCTTTTGCAATATTCGATACCGATCCCATCGGAACTTTCGGCAAAGCCTTGATAGTTTCTTCCGGATTATCCGGATCGATGGAATACGCTTTAGTTTCAAATGAATTATTGCCGTAACCGGCGAACGAAGTTCCTTTCGTATCCGGATAGGTCATCGGGGTTTCCTGTTTACCGTTTACCAAATAGCCCGGTTGCGGTTCATAGCGGAAAATCACTAACAAATTATCCTGCGTGTCGCATCCCAAAGACATCGGTTCCCAAGGAAAGACGGAAACCAGCGAAATAGTATGGGTTTCGACCGACCACTTATAAATCCGGCGGAAGCGCTGTTCGGAGAAATAAATATTCCCTTTACTGTCGCGTGTAATTCCTTCTGCAAACTCGAATCCGGACGCTAGTTGCTGCACTTTCCCTATCTCATTAGTAAGCAGAGTCGTACGCGGTTCTTTTCCGGTAACAATTAACTGTTGCAGTTCCCACGGACGGACTTCAATATTCTTATTGATATCGTATAGCGGATTGTCGGTCGTATATTTAATCTGGGAATAATTATGCAAGTTCAGAAATTCGATGTTTTCGCAGTTATCCCATATCCGGATCGAATTGTGGTACGGCTCATTGATACGGATTACCCGGAACATATAGAGATTGGCAAAAGTGATATTTTTGCAACCCTGCATTTCCACCGGTTGGCATTCCGTACTTTCCCGGCTTTCTTCTTCCAATTGGAAACAGTATATTTTCCAGTTGGAAACATTCTTGAAATGGGCTTCATTCCGCACATGATGCTCCAGCGACATGGCATAGATACGGCCGGGTGTACTGGTGTTGTTGACGTAAAGACCGTTCAGGGCATACGTGCTGGCCGTCCATACGTCTTTGATGGTACCCCCGCCATTGTCAGTTACCCAGAAACTCCAATACTGGTTATCCCAAGCCTGATCCATTCCAGGATTGGAAACCGGATTGTACGGCGAACTGACACGGGGCGTTTGTTGTTGGTAATTCCTTTGCGGAGCTGTTTCTCCCAGCCGGGGTTTACCCATTCCGCCGTGTCCTCCGACAAATTTGACATCGTTCAGGTAGGAATCGGCATTGGCCATCCATTTGACGCCCACGGCACGGTAATTATACCCGCCGGTATTGATTCCTATTCCGTTCAGGATATTGGCGCCTCCAACCGACGATTCCAATAAGGCTTTCGGCGCTCCGAAACCGCTGAATGCCGGCGTACTTTCCGCTAAGCGGAATTGCGTCCCGAAAGGATGCAGGCCGATCAGGCGGGTATTCGGTTTCATCTTTACTGTTTCCGTAAAACGGTACCAGCCTTGAGGAACATAGATATTGTCGTATTTGTCTATTGCGTCCTGGAAAACTTTTGTGTCGTCCGTTTCATCATCGCCTTTGGCTCCCAGATCACGAATGTTGATCCATGTTTCCATGCCGGGAAGGGCAGGAATATCCCTGAGGAGGACGGCAGGCATTTTTTGCATCGGTTCGGCATCGAGTTTCGTACGGTATTCGGGACGGGATGCAATATTATCCATTTGCAGCCCGTGCGCGTAATTCCTGATTTTATAAATCTTATGAGGAACGGTGGTTTGCGTATTGCTACGGCTGTATTGGACCAATACCGGGACATTGCTGCAATCCACATTCCGCAAAGTGATCTGGTTGTTGCTGTTATTTTCATTACTGATAATGATAGCCGGACCGCTCACATTTTCAAACCGGCTGTTTTCCACAAACAGGCGATCGGCATAATTGGGATCGATGTCGAATACCGCCGGAACATTTTTGACTTGTAGATTAACCATTGCCAAACCCGATTCCTGACAGCGCAATGCCGCTATCCGCTGTCCCTCGAAATAAGAGTCGATCATGGCTACTTGCCATCCCGGCGATGCTTTGGTTGTGTAGATGCCGTAATCTCCGCCGAAAAAAGCTACGTTCTCCATTTCATTCCCCACATCGAATAAGCCGGCTTTCCCTTTGCCGATATATACGGCTACGTGGCTTACAAAACTATGCTGAGCATAATGGGTACGTAAAGCGACCGCATGCGGGTTACCGTCTTCAATGCGCAAATTGATGTTCGACATGGCGCTGTAAAAAGTACCGGCATTGGCGTCGCGAACAGGATCACCCGGTTGCACAATACCACCGGTAAACCAAAACATGTAGTTGGCCTTCCCCTTATCATTCGAAACAGCCTCTTGGTATCCCGGAGAGTTTTTTGTCAGGATAAATTCCGGACGGTTCTTCCCATAACCAATCAAACGGATAGCCCCCGGAATATAGATGGTTTTACTTATCAAATATTTTCCTTCGGGAATAAACAATATGCCAAAGTTTTTTTCACTCTTTACCTGATTGATAGCAGCCTGTAAAACATCTGAAACATCTGTTTTTCCATCAGCTCTGACGTTGTAATTTTCAGGAGTAAAATAGAATGCTTCGGGATCGACGGGACGCTGTGTGTAAATCGATTCGAGTTGTATGGCATACAGAGATACCGACAGAAAGAAACCGGTTAATAGGAAGAGAATTTTTTTCATGACAAATTGCTTATTGATTTTTCGGTAAAATGATTTAGAAAACAAAAAGCTGCATCAAAATCCCATTTGACAGGATTTCTCCATACAACAAACAACACAAACCCCAGAAGTTTTTGCTAACTTTTGGGGTTTACTTTATTATGAGACCTCTCTTTTATAAAGAATTTACTTTACAAAATTATTCGGTCATCCCAACTTTCTTTGTATCTTCTCCAAGAGTTTCAGCCTCTGCTATAGGAGCCTCAACTATAGGAGTTTCCTCAACTACAGGAGCTTCCTCAACAACTTTAGTTTCTTCTACGACAGGGACTTTCTCAACTACAGGAGTCGCAACCTTTGGCGTTTTCTCTACCTTTGGGGCTTTTGGAGCCTTTGGCGCCTTTTCTTCAGCAACAGGGACTTTTTCTTCTGCGACAGTTGCAACAGGAGCAACAGTCACATTGTCAGTTTTTTTACTGCGGGAACGGCGGGTCTTAGGTTTAGCGGCAGCCTTAGGTGTTTTTGCCATATTTTCATTGTAATCTACCAATTCAATAAAACACATGGCGGCATTATCACCCAAACGGTATCCGGTTTTAATAATACGGGTATATCCGCCGGGACGATCGCCAATCTTTTGTGATACATCTTTAAATAACTCCGTAACTACATATTTATCACGCAAAGATTTGAAAACAGTACGACGTGAATGAGTCGTATCTTCTTTACATTTTGTAATAATCGGCTCAACGTACCTGCGAAGTTCTTTTGCTTTAGGCACAGTGGTAAAGATTCTCTTGTGTTTGATCAGAGAACATGCCATATTCGAAAGCATAGCATCCCTGTGAGAATAAGTACGGCCCAAATGATTAACTTTGTTATTATGTCTCATTTTAATTATCTTTATCTAATTTATACTTTACGACATCCATACCAAACGTCAGTTTGAGGTTATCAAGCAATTCATCCAATTCGGTAAGCGATTTTTTACCGAAGTTACGGAACTTCAACAAATCATTCTTCTGATATCTCACAAGTTCTCCCAGGGTCTCCACATCAGCAGCTTTCAAACAGTTCAGAGCGCGAACCGAAAGATTCATATCTGCCAAACGAGTTTTCAGGAGTTGACGCATATGCAGAATCTCTTCGTCAAATTCTTCGTTATCTTCGGGATTTACCGGTTCCAAATGGATTTTTTCATCAGAGAACAACATGAAGTGATGGATAAGAATCCGGGCAGCTTCTTTCAAGGCTTCCTTCGGGTGAATAGAGCCATCGGTTGTAATCTCCAAAACCAACTTTTCGTAGTCTGTTTTTTGTTCCACCCGATAGTTTTCGATTGTATACTTTACATTTTTGATTGGAGTGAAAATAGAATCGATAGCTATCTGATTGAGTTCGTCATTTTCCGTACGGTTTTCTTCTGCAGGAACATAACCACGTCCTTTATCGATTGTCAATTCGATGCGGAAACCGGCACTCTTATCCAGGTGACAAATTACGAAATCCGGATTTAAAACTTCAAATCCTGTCAGTTGTTTTCCAATATCTCCGGCTTTAAAAACTTCCGTACCCGAAACATTGATACTAAACTTTTCATTCTCAATATCTTCTACGACTTGTTTGAATCTCACTTGCTTCAGGTTGAGGATGATATTGGTTACATCTTCCATTACGCCCGGAACAGACGAGAATTCGTGCTCTACTCCGTCGATTTTGACCGAAGTAACCGCAAAGCCTTCGAGGGAAGACAAAAGAATACGGCGAAGTGAATTACCGATTGTAATCCCATAGCCGGGTTCCAACGGACGGAATTCAAATTTACCGTAATTGTTGTCCGCTTCCAACATCAATACTTTATCGGGTTTTTGAAATGCTAATATCGCCATGAAATCTTGATTATTTAGAATATAATTCTACGATTAATTGTTCTTTAATATTCTCGGGAACATCTGTTCTTTCCGGGATGTGTAGATATTTTGCACTCATGGAAGGTTGATCCCATTCGATCCAAGCATATTTACTATGGTTGAATCCGGAAAGATTATCCTGAATAATTTCCAGGGATTTCGCTTTTTCACGTATACCCACCACTTGTCCCGGCTTGACGCTATAAGAAGGGATATTTACCACTTTACCATCGACCACAATATGTTTGTGAGAAATCAACTGACGAGCAGCAGCACGGGTGTTTCCTATTCCCATACGATAAACAACGTTATCCAAGCGACATTCAAGCAGTTGAATCAGTACTTCACCGTTAATTCCTTTTGAACGCTGCGCTTTTTCAAATAAATTACGAAATTGTCTTTCCAACACTCCATAAGTATATTTTGCTTTTTGCTTCTCACGAAGTTGGATGCCGTACTCTGAGGTTTTTTTCTTTCTTCCGTTTCCGTGTTGACCCGGAGGATAATTTTTCTTACTTAAAACTTTATCCGGTCCGAAAATAGCCTCACCAAATTTACGGGCAATTTTTGTTTTTGGTCCAGTATATCTTGCCATTTTTTTATGTATTAATTGTTCTTTCGGAACAAGGATTTGTGCAGCCGCGATTACAGAGAGGGTCGTGTAATCTATTCACTTATCCGCGCCCCTTATAATAAAGAAATAAATGAATAATTAAACTCTTCTTCTTTTCGGAGGACGACATCCATTGTGCGGTAGCGGAGTAACATCGATGATCTCCGTTACTTCAATTCCGGCTCCATGAATTGTCCGGATTGCAGATTCACGGCCGTTTCCAGGCCCTTTCACATAAGCTTTTACTTTTCTCAGACCCAGATCATATGCAATTTTTGCACAATCCTGTGCTGCCATTTGGGCAGCATAAGGGGTATTTTTTTTAGAACTTCTGAACCCCATTTTTCCGGCTGACGACCAGGAAATCACCTGACCATCGCTGTTTGCCAGCGTAACAATGATGTTGTTGAAAGAAGAGTGTACATGCAGTTGACCGTTTGCGTCAACCTTAACGACTCGTTTCTTTGCTGCGACTGTTTTTTTTGCCATCTCTTTTTTTTGGTTTTACATTTTTACGTTTTTACGTTTTAAGTTCTAAGTTTCAAGTTTCAAATCGCAAACCTCTGCAAAAAAAAACATCCTTATAACTTACAACTTATAACCTTACTTCGTAGCTTTTTTCTTATTAGCAACTGTTTTCTTTCTACCCTTACGTGTACGGGCATTATT
>JAITTA010000076.1 GCA_031287395.1 Dysgonamonadaceae bacterium
TTTGAAAACTTTTTTGAATTTCACTTCAAAATTTACGGATGCAAAAATAGAAATGTTAAATTTCTGTTGAAATAGGCATTACGTTAAAAATGATTAATCCGTAGATTTTAAAAGTTAAAAAATGACTATTTCAAATTTTGTTGTAATTCTTTTGCTTTTCTTAAGGACTCAGGATCATCTTTATCGATGCCGTATTTGCTTACAGGGGGAATGATAATTACCATTCCGGGCAGAATATTTTCCGGGTTTTTAATCGTATTTTTATTTTCTTCGTATAAGTAAATCCAGAAGTCTTTATTTCCGTATTCCTGCAGGGCAATCAATGTCAATCTTTCTCCTTCCGCTATTTGCCGTTTTTTTATTTCGTTTACAATGGAATATCGTTCTGCATTTTTTACTGTTTTGGGGGCCGTTGTTTCCGGTTGTTTTTCATGATTCACAGAGGTATCGACCACTGTTGGATTATTATTGGTATTTGTAGAATTTTCCGAAATACGGTCTGTTTCGTTTTCAGTTGAAGATTGTTCGATTTCCGTATTGTCGATTTTTTGTGACAGGATCTCGTTCTTCTGTTCACGGGTTGTTTCCGGAATATAGGAATCGGGTCTTTGATAAATTTCATCGTAATCGGGGATGAAATACAAGATAGTAAAAATAAGAATGGTTATTATTGCGATGACAGGATAGAGAATTTTGATTCCTTTCCTTTTAATTCGCTTTTTTCTTTTTTCTAAAACTTGATTGTGTTCAGTTTGGGGCTTGTTGTTTGAGATAGGGGTAATGCTACCGGCATTGTCATTGACGGTATTTTCTACATGAGAGTTTTTATCGGCAGTATCATTGGTCGGGGATTCCGGTTCTTTTTCGAGCGATTCCAATTCGTCCTGGTGTATTTCTATCGGTTCGAACATAGCAAACGGTTCGTTGATTGTTTTGCTCAGGTTTGTATCCGGAATGAAATTCACTTTTAAATGTGGAGGGATAACCACTCGTTCTCCGGTTCTGACATCCACACTTTCCCGTTCGTGTACGTCCACAATTTTAAAAGTTCCCAAGTTCTTGATTTTGACTTGTTTGTCTTCCAAGAGGGCATTCGTGGTGAGATCGAAAAACTCCCGGAGGAAGTTTTCAGCATCTTTTTTGGTAATTCCTGCTTTTTCGGACAGGAGTTCAACCAGATCGTGAAAATTCAGTTTTTCGTTCAGGATTGTGGGTTTTCCTTCATTTTTTCTTTCAGAGTCGGAGAAACTTTATACCCTATTACCAATTTTGGGGGAATGAGCAGTCTTTTACCGGATATAGGATTGACGGTAATGCGTTCGGCTCTTTTTTTTACTTCAAGCGAACCGAGATTTTGGATTGAGATCGTATTATTCTGTTGGAGCTGTTCAGTAACTACAGCCACCGTATCATCAATCAGGCGAGAAGTTTCCTCTTTCGACAGAAGGACTTTTTTTCTCAGTTCATTAACAAAATCAGAAGCGTTCATATTTTATCCGTTTTACCAATTAGGTCAAAATATTGAGTTCCGGTAATAGTTACCGGATAAAAATTTCCAACAATCAATTTGTTTTTTTTATGAATCAGTACTTCAGGGTCCACTTCCGGGGAGTCGAATTCCGTTCGTCCGGCGTAAAAGTCGGGTTCTTCCCGGTCGACAATGACTTTCAGGGTTTTACCGATTTTTGTTTCGTTGATTTTTACAGCAATTTTCTCCTGGCTGGCCATCAGTTCATCCAGTCGTCTGTATTTTTCATCCGGTTCAATGTTGTCGGAATAGTTGAGGTTGGAATAAGTTCCTTCTTCGTCGGAATAAACAAATCCGCCTAGACGTTCAAAACGCATTTGTTTTACGAAATCCAGTAAATCGGCAAAGTCGTCTTCCGTTTCCCCGGGATGTCCTACCATCATGGTGGTTCTCAAATGAATTTCCGGGACCTCTTCCCGTATTCTTTGAAGCAAGTCCGTAGTTGCCGCTTTGTCGATATTCCTGCGCATGAGTTTCAGCATACGGTCGCTGCTGTGTTGTAATGCGATATCCAGGTACTTGCACACATTGTCCCGTTCGCGTATCACGGAAAGTAAATCTACCGGAAAGTGAGCCGGATAGGCATAATGTAACCGCATCCATTCCACTCCTTGTATATCCGAAATTCGTTGAACCAATTCTGCCAGATTGTATTTTTTGTATAAATCCAGGCCATAGTATGTCAGGTCCTGTGCAATCAGTTGGAATTCTTTTACTCCCTGTTTTACCAACCGGATTACTTCTTCGCAGATTTCCTCTAAAGTCCGGGATTGATATTTTCCGGTAATGATTGGGATGGAACAATAGGAACAAGTTCTGTTGCATCCTTCTGCAATTTTCAGGTAAGTATAGTGAGCCGGGGTTGTAATGATCCGGTCGGAGGAAAGTTCATTGTGATAGGATTTTCCTAAGTCGGAGATCAGAAGTTTCCAGTTGAATTTTCCGTAAAATTTATCCACTTCGGGTATTTCATCTTGTAATTCTTTGAGGTATCTTTCTGATAAACAACCCATTACGAATAATTTGCGTATTTTATTCTGTTTTCGGGCTGCTGCGAATTGAAGGATCATGTTAACCGATTCTTCTTTTGCATCCCCAATAAAGCCGCAAGTATTGATTACTACAATTTCCCCTTCCGGTTTTTCGGGGTCATGGGAAACATCGTAACCGTTTGCGGCGAATTGCCGCATCAATAACTCCGAATCCACCAGGTTTTTGGAGCAACCTAAAGTAATGATATCGACTTTATTTTTCCTCATGGTTTCCGAATAATGAATTTACAAATTCTTTTTTACGAAAAATTTGCAAATCTTCTAATCTCTCACCCAGTCCGATGTATTTTACCGGAATATGGAAATGGTCTGATATCCCGATTACGACGCCACCTTTAGCGGTTCCGTCCAGTTTGGTAATGGCCAGGGCGGTTACTTCGGTTGCAGCCGTAAATTGTTTGGCTTGTTCGAAAGCATTTTGTCCGGTCGAGCCGTCCAATACCAGCAATACTTCGTGGGGAGCATCCGGAACGACTTTTTTCATGACATTTTTAATCTTGGTTAATTCGTTCATCAGGTTGATTTTGTTATGAAGTCTTCCTGCCGTATCGATAATTACGACATCGGCCTCGTTGGATTTGGCCGAATTCAGGGTGTCAAATGCGACGGAGGCAGGATCTGCTCCCATTTTCTGTTTGACGACATCTACGCCTACACGTTCGCCCCATATCATCAGTTGTTCGACAGCAGCGGCGCGGAAAGTATCGGCGGCGCCGAGATAAATCTTTTTTCCTGCTTTTTTGAAATGGTATGCCAATTTTCCGATGGTCGTTGTTTTTCCGACGCCATTCACTCCGACAACCATGATGACATAAGGTTTCTTACCTTTCGGAGTATCGAAATCTTCCGGTTCCTCAGTATTGTTATCTGCGAGGAGAGATGCAATTTCTTCCCGCAAAATGGAGGTCAGTTCATCGGTATTGACGTATTTATCTTTTGCGATTCTCGATTCGATTCGTTCAATAATTTTCAAGGTGGTTTCGACACCCACATCCGATGTGACAAGTACTTCCTCAAGGTTATCGAGTACCTCGTCGTCAACCTTCGATTTACCGGCAATTGTTCTTGTTATTTTAGAAAAAACACTTTCCTTTGTTTTGGATAATCCTTTATCCAAGTTCTCCTTTTTATCTTTGGAAAAAAAATCGAAAAATCCCATATTTTATATTTATCTATATCAAATAGTTATCGTAAATTCATGCAAAGGTAATCTTTTTCTTTGATTTTTTTCAAATAAAATGTATCAGACTTCGATTGATACCAGTGATTTCTTATGCGCATAATTAGGTATTTTGGCTATATTTGCACAAAAATACGAACAAGAATATTAAGTTATCATGGTAGACGATAAAAAAATTATTTTTTCGATGGTAGGAGTGAGTAAAACTTTCCCTCCGCACAAACAGGTATTGAAAGACATTTATCTTTCATTTTATTATGGAGCTAAAATCGGGATTATCGGTTTGAATGGTTCCGGAAAATCCACTTTGTTGAAAATCATTGCCGGAGTGGAAAAAGAGTACCGGGGAGACGTCGTATTTTCTCCGGGATATTCGGTAGGTTACCTCGAACAGGAACCGAAACTGGACGATTCGAAAACGGTGAAAGAGATTGTGCAGGAAGGTGTCCAGGAAACAATTGATATATTGAAAGAATATGAAGAAATAAATGAAAAGTTCGGTTTACCTGAATATTATGAAGATCCTGATAAGATGGATGTTCTTTTTGCCCGTCAGGGTGAATTACAGGATAAAATCGATGCTTCCGATGCCTGGAATGTGGATAGTAAACTCGAAAGGGCTATGGATGCATTGCGTTGTCCTCCGGAAGATCAGCTAGTCGGGACCCTGTCGGGAGGGGAATGTCGCCGGGTAGCTTTGTGCCGGCTTTTGCTGAAACAACCGGATATTTTATTATTGGACGAACCGACCAACCACCTGGATGCAGAGTCCATCGACTGGTTGGAGCAACACTTGCAGCAGTATAACGGAACGGTGATTTGCATCACGCACGACCGTTATTTTCTCGATCATGTGGCCGGTTGGATCCTGGAACTTGATCGTGGGGAAGGAATTCCCTGGAAAGGAAATTACACCTCCTGGTTAGAGCAGAAAACAAACCGGATGGCCCAGGAAGAAAAGCAGGCCAGCAAACGCCGTAAGACGCTCGAACGGGAGCTGGAGTGGGTGAAGATGGCTCCTAAAGCCCGTCATGCTAAAGGGAAGGCTCGTTTGAACTCATACGAGCAATTGTTGAATCAGGATACGAAAGAGCGGGAAGAAAAACTGGAAATTTTCATTCCGAATGGTCCCCGTCTGGGAAATAAGGTCATAGAATCGCTTCATGTAGCCAAAGCTTACGGAGACAAACTTCTGTACGACGACCTGAATTTTATGTTGCCTCCTAATGGTATTGTAGGAATTATCGGGCCGAACGGAGCCGGTAAGACTACTTTATTCCGTCTGATTATGGGGTTGGAAAAACCGGATAAAGGAGTCTTTGAAGTGGGCGAAACAGTTAAAATCGGTTATGTCGACCAGAGTCATGCCGGAATTGACCCGGATAAAACAGTCTATCAGGTTGTTTCAGGAGGAACGGAATTTATAAGGGTCGGAGGAAAGGAAGTCAATT
>JAITTA010000082.1 GCA_031287395.1 Dysgonamonadaceae bacterium
TTACGGTCTTACGATCTTACTGTCTTACGGTCTTCCAATCTTACGGTCTTCCTTTCCGCAAAAATAGATAAAAAAACAGACAAAAAAGCGTTCTTCCGGATAAAAAAATAAAAAAATTAACCGGATAAAAAATTATCCATTAGATATTTAGATTATTTTATTTTAAAATGAAAAACAAGAATATGTTTTTTTATAAATACATCGGAAAATGAATGATTTTAAAATAAATTTGTGAAATTTGTGAAATCTGTGTGAAACATATTAAATTTGTCCGAAATTCATTTAATAAAGATTATCATCATGAAGACAATTTTGATTTCTTGTTTCGTTTTAGTCTCTTCATTTTCTTTACAAGCTCAGAAAACAATCGATTTGTTCAACGGAAAAGATTTGAGCAATTGGGGATTTGTTTTACAAGATAATAAAACCAATGCCGGAACTTTTTCCGTAAAAGACGGGGTTGTCCACATAACCGGGACTCCGTTCGGCTACATGTACACCAAAGAAAAATACAGTAATTTCCATTTGCATGTAGAATGGAAATGGCCGCAAGAAGCCACTAACAGTGGGATTTTTCTTTTCGTTCAAAGTGACAATAAAGTCTGGCCGAATGCCATTGAATGCCAATTAAAAGCCGGAAGTGCAGGCGATTTTGTGCTTCTTGGAGGTTCGGATATTGCAGAATTCAAAACAAAACCCGGAGAAGAACGTCCGAAGTTCCCCAGTGTCGGTAAATTCAATCCGACCCCTGAAATGACCACCGGAGAATGGAACAATGCCGATATTACTTGTAAAAACGGTACCATCACGGTGTATATCAATGGAGTACTTCAGAATAAAGGCACAAAATCCATGCACAAAACGGGCCACGTAGCACTGCAAAGTGAAGGAAAAGATATCTTGTTTAGAAATGTCCGATTAACCCCCTTAGCAGAATAAGAGTAAAGAGTATTCTTGCATGCAAAAACTTTCACGAAACTTTTTCAAACAGGATGTTTTGATTGTAGCGCCTGCATTGTTAGGAAAATTCCTCGTCCGGGAATTCGAAGACGGACATATTGAACGTTATCGTATCACTGAGGTGGAAGCCTATCGCGGGGAAGAAGATAAAGCTTGCCATGCGGCAAAGGGAAGAACCAGACGTACCGAAGTGATGTATCATGAAGGAGGTAAAATATATGTTTATCTCATTTACGGAATGTATTGGCTGTTGAACATCGTGACCGGTAACGAAGATGAACCCCAGGCCGTACTCATTCGTAGCGTGGAAAAAATATCCGGCCCCGGACGCGTGGGAAAACAATTGCAACTCCATTCCGGTTTTTACGGGGAAATCCTCCCTTCCAAAAGGATTTGGATAGAAGATGACAACCGGATTGTTTCTCACTACGTAACAACACCCAGGATCGGAATCGATTATGCGGGCGAATGGAAACTCAAGGAATGGCGTTACTGCCTTGTCAATTTATAATATTTGTAGTATATTTGCATGCTTAGGAATTCTCAATTAAAAACAAATGTCAATAAAAATAAAGGAAGTTGAAACAGAACAGGAACTAAAACAATTTGTTGAATTCAACATTAAGTTATACGAAGGTTGTCCTTATCACGTACCGGGCCTGATATCAGACGAAATGATGACATTGAGCAAAAAGAAAAATCCTGCATTCGATTTTTGCGAAGCGAAATATTTTCTGGCCTACAAAGAGGGGATAATTGCCGGCCGCATCGCCGGGATTATCAATCATGAAGCGAACAAACACTGGAATGAAACAAATGTCAGATTTGGTTTTATTGACTTTATCGACGATGAAAATGTTTCGGCAGCATTGATAGGTGCGGTTGAGAAGTGGGGCAGGAAAAAAGGAATGACAGCGATCCACGGTCCCCTGGGATTTACGGATATGGATCATGAAGGCTTGCTCGTATGGGGATTCGAAGAAGTAGGTACCATGGCTACTTCTTACAGTTATCCGTATTATAAGGACCATCTGGCAAAACTCGAATATGAAAAAGATCAGGATTGGAACGAATTCAAAATCAATATACCTAAAGAAGTTCCGGAAAAATACGCCCGTATTTCACAGATAGTATTGAAAAAATACGGTTTAAAGATAGTAAAATTTAAAAAGACAAGAGAAATATGGCCCTATGCTCAAAAGATTTTTGAACTTTGGAATGAAGCATACAAACCCCTTTATGGTTACTCCAGACTGACGCCAAAACAGATCGAATACTACGTCAAGATGTACATTCCGATGCTTTCATTGGACTTGGTAACATTAGTCGTGAAAGAAGAAGACGATAGTCTGGTGGGAATTGCAATTACTTTACCCAGCCTGTCCAAAGCATTGAAAAAAGCAAAGGGAAAGTTCTTTCCGATTGGGTGGATACATCTCCTGAAAGCGCTTTACGGAAACAACAATGTGGTTGACCTGTATATTATCGGCGTCGCTCCGGAATATCAGAATAAAGGTGTTAATGCATTAATGTTCAATGACTTGATACCAATTTTCAATCAAAAAGGATACGTTTATGCGGAAAGTAATCCCGAATTGGAATTGAATACCAAAGTGCAATCTCAATGGGAAGACTATGATGCCGTTCACCATAAAACCCGCAGGGCGTTCATCAAAAAAATTAAATGATTAATTCATCGTAAGGGCTTAAAATATGAAGTCCTTACGGGCCCCTACAAGGTAATAAAAAACGTGCAATTAATGGAAGACAATATCAATTCAATACCAATACAGGAAGTTCATTACGGCGAAGATAATATCAAAACTCTCGAATGGTGGGAGCATATCCGCCGTCGCCCCGGAATGTATATCGGTAAATTGGGCGATGGATCGTATGCCGACGATGGTATTTATGTGCTTTTGAAAGAAGTCCTGGATAATGCCATGGACGAATACATGATGGGATATGGTAAAAATATCGACATCACCATCGATGAAGGTGTGGTAACCGTCCGAGACTACGGACGCGGAATCCCACTCGGCAAAGTAGAAGATGTTTCGTCCAAAATGAATACAGGAGGGAAATACGACTCCAAAGCTTTTAAAAAATCGGTAGGTTTGAACGGAGTCGGTATCAAAGCGGTCAATGCACTCTCTTCTTACATGCTGGTTCAAAGTTTCCGCGACGGAGAAAGCAAATGTGTGGAATACTGCAGAGCTCACATCTCAGAAAACTGTCCGATAGAACATACGGATAAACCCAACGGAACTCTGGTAAATTTTATTCCCGATGAAGAATTATTCCAGGCTTACCAATACAAAGACGAATATGTTGAAAGCCTGCTTAAAAATTACGTTTTCCTGAACTCAGGCTTAACAATCAACTATAATGGAAAAAAATTCTATTCCAAAAATGGGTTGGTTGACCTCCTTAATGAATACATGACTTCGGATTCGCTCTATCCGATCATACATCTGCGAGGAGATGATATCGAATTAGTTATCACTCATGCGAATCAATACGGGGAGGAATATTATTCTTTTGTCAACGGACAGCATACCACACAGGGAGGAACCCATTTGTCGGCTTTTCGCGAAGCAGTGACCCGGGTCATCAAGGAATATTACAACAAAAACTTCGAATATGCCGATATCCGTAGCGGAATCATCGGAGCTATCAGCATAAAAGTGGAAGAACCTGTTTTTGAATCCCAGACAAAAACCAAGCTGGGTTCCAAAGAAATGGGACCACATGGCCCTTCCGTTGCTAAATTCATAGGAGATTTCGTTAAAAAGGAACTCGACAATTATCTTCACAAGGCAACAGAAACCGCAGATGCTTTACTGAAAAAGATTCTGGAATCCGAAAAAGAACGTAAAGCCATTGCCGGAGTTACCAAACTGGCCCGTGAACGTGCTAAAAAAGCAAACTTGCACAACAAAAAACTACGAGATTGCCGGTTGCATTACAACGATACAAAAGGGGAAAACCTGGAAGAAACCTGTATATTTATTACCGAAGGGGATTCTGCCAGCGGCTCCATTACACAAAGTCGCGATCCGAATTATCAGGCAGTATTCAGTCTTCGAGGTAAACCGTTGAATACCTTCGGATTAACAAAAAGAATCGTCTATGAAAACGAAGAATTCAACCTGTTGCAAGCTGCGTTGAATATCGAAGACGGTTTGCAGGATTTACGTTATAACAAAGTAATCATAGCAACTGATGCCGATGTAGACGGAATGCATATCCGCCTGTTGATCATCACATTCTTCCTGCAATTCTTTCCGGACCTTATTAAAAACAATCACGTGTTCATCCTTCAGACGCCTTTATTCCGGGTCAGGAACAAAAAAGAAACCATCTATTGCTATTCTGAGGAAGAAAGGCTGGATGCCATCCGGAAATTGGGCCCTAATCCGGAAATTACACGATTCAAAGGTCTTGGAGAAATTTCTCCTTCCGAATTTAAAAATTTCATAGGAAAAGACCTCCGCCTCGATCCTGTTACTATGAAAAAACAAGATGCCGTAAAAGAAATGCTGGAATTCTACATGGGTAAAAATACCATGGAACGTCAGAACTTTATCATCGAAAATCTCGTTTTGGAAGAAGACGTTTAAAAATAAAGAAATGGAAAAATGAAAAAAATAGCCGTATTTCCCGGAACTTTCGACCCGTTTACCATCGGACATTTGTCTCTTGTGAACAGGGGATTGAAGTTGGTGGACGAAATTGTTATTGCGATTGGGATCAACCCGAACAAAAAGACTTTCTTCTCTCTCGAAGACCGGGTGAAGATGGTTTCCCTGATTTTCAAAGATAACAAAAGGGTAAAAATAACCGGTTATGATAACCTGACCGTGGATTTTGCGGAAAAAATAAACGCCAATTTTATCCTCCGTGGAATCCGTTCCGTCAATGATTTTGAATATGAAAAAAATATTGCCGATGTGAATCGTAAGATTTCCGGCATCGAAACGTTTGTTTTATATACGGAACCCGAACACACACATATCAGTTCGTCCATCGTGAGAGAACTTCTTTCAT